>PMHC01000127.1:0-2579 GCA_003156495.1 Acidobacteriaceae bacterium | reverse complement strand
ACTCGGCGATCCTCAAGTTCTACACACGATTGGTAAAAATGCTCTATCGGATTACAAACCGCCTAGCGACAGCCGCCAACGCGCTTTTCCTGCTTCATCAAAACTTAACGTGAGCCCGAAGGCGCCGATGGGAGTGGGAAAAAAGAGCGCGCTGGAGGTGCTTTGATGCGTTTGCCAGCCTTGCGATCCCAGATCGAATCGCCCCGCTTCATACCATGTAGCGAGAGCCGGATACATGGAGAGCCTGCTCATCGCCAGAAGATGAAACTCGGTGCCCCCGCCCGCGGTCAGCAAAGTGTTCGCGTGGAATTGCTGGTAGCGGTAGGCGCTGAGCAGGGCTTCGCCGCCGGAGGTGAATTGCTCGAAAGAGTCGAGCTTTCTGCCGAAACTCGATTCTTGCTGACTAACTCCAAAGAGCGAAAATCTTTTATTGACCGGGCGGAAGGTGGAGAGGTGCTGCTGAAAGAAGGGATAATCGACATCGCGAAAGCTGTATCCGGCCGAGCCTTCGGCCAGCGTTCCGCGGGTGGGCAGTCCGCCGGAATCCTGGGAGTTGAAAAGCCAGCGCGCTTCGGGAGTGACAAAAGCTCCGCTAGCAGCGGGAACGCCATCGACAGCTTGGGAAGGGCTGTAGGAGTCGTATCCCACCTGAAGGCCCAAGCGCAGTTGCGCGAATCTCCAGGTGCCGATTCCGCCATAAAGCGAGCCGCCAATCCGGTCGCGAGTTTCGCTGGTGCGCTCGGCCCCCTGGTAGTGATAGAAGTGCATGCGCTCGACAAAAAAATTCGGAGCGATGAAGTACGGACTTCCTCCGAAGGGGCGGTAGAACTCCACTTGCGCGCTGGGGTCGCTGCCAATATTTACGGTGCCGAGAACGCGGGCTTTGTAGATGTTGCCAAGCGCCGTCGCTGTCGAGATGCGCAGGTTTCCCCGACCGGGTTCGCCCGGCGACATTTGATATTGAAACGAAGGACGGAGCAGCAACTGGTCGCTGGGGCGCTGTAAAAAAGTTACGTTGTATCCCTCCGTCTTGTCCGGCAGTCTTTTCCACTCATAGGTAACCACCGGCACCGCCGTGGAGGCGGCCATTCCGGTCAGCACATCTTCCAGCGCCTGCGGAGAAACCATGCGCGTCCCCAGCTTGCGGCGGATTTCATGTTGTGCATTTTGTTGAAAAGAGGCGACCGGAGCGCTGACGCTCACGATCTGGCCTTGCGTGATGGCGGGCCGCATGCGGCTCTGGCGGGCTTGCAGATACAGCGTCCACTCTTCCGGAGAAAGTTCGAATGGCTTGAGCGCTTCGGCGTTGGCCTGAGCGGCGTCATAACCGGCCTGAATAATCTCTTTCCAGCGGCTGTAATCGGTCGACGAAAACTTATCGGTGTTGATCGAAACCACCAGATCGGCCAGCGCCAGGGAGCGGCGTTCATTTTGCACAACGGCCACGAAGACTGTTTGGCGCGCGACGTCGGGCAGCGACTTGATCTGCGCGGGCGTGACAGGCGTAGTTCCAAAGGCGACGGCGATGACCTTGCGCGCGCCCATATCGCGGAGGGTTTCTACGGGCACATTTTGAATGAGGCCGCCATCGACCAGGACCATGCCGTCGAGTCTGACGGGCGTGAAGACACCGGGAATCGACATGGTGGCGCGCATCGCCTCGGCCAGAGAGCCGCGCTTGAATACGGTGGCCTTGCCTGAAATCAGGTCGGTGGCTACGCAGCGAAAGGGCGTGGGAAGATCGTCGAAGCTGGAAATGTCGGAATAGGGCAGCGTGGTGCGGCTGAAAAGCAGCGAAAGCGCTTCTCCGTAATTCAAGCCGGCCGGCAGCGAGAAACCTTTGCCTAATAGCAGCGCGAAGCTTCCATAGGTCCGGTTCCAGCTTTGTTTGTCGACGATCGGCTGGTCGACAAATCGAGGACTGGGATTGAGCAGAAGATCCCAGTCCATATGCGCGGCAAGCTCGGTTAGTTGTTTGGAGTCCATGCCGGTGGCGTAGAGTCCGCCGATCAGGCCGCCCATGCTGGTTCCCGCGAGCGCGTCGATGGGAATGCGATGTTCTTCAAAGTAGCGCAGTACTCCGATGTGCGCCAAGCCCAGCGCGCCGCCGCCGCTGAGGGCAACGCCTACGCGCGGCGCGGGTTGGGAACGAAGCTGCGCATCGGCCGGTAGGGCAACGAGACACAAGAGAAGCCATTGGGCGACATGCAGCCGGAAACGGAACATGATCTCCACCTATCTGCTTGCGAAATGTATGCTATTTCGGCAAAACCGCCTACAGGGATAGTCTGATACATCTTCCTACAATTGTCATTGAAGCGCCACCGACGCGCACGATGACTCGCATCGTTCGTACAATAAATAAAGAATGGCCTTCACCGAAGAATACGATGTGGTGGTTGTGGGCGCCGGGCACGCCGGTTGCGAGGCCGCCATGGCCGCCGCGCGCATGGGACTGCGCACCGCGCTGGTCACCATGAATCTCGACCTGATTGCGCAGATGAGCTGTAACCCGGCCGTCGGCGGCGTCGCCAAGGGCCACCTGGTTCGCGAAATCGACGCGCTGGGCGGCATCATGG
>PMHC01000069.1 GCA_003156495.1 Acidobacteriaceae bacterium | reverse complement strand
GATGCGGACGGCGTACTCGATGTAGGTTGTGAATTCGCTACATTCCTATTTTTCGGGGTCTGATTTTGTCCGAAACCATTTAGCGAAACAATGAAGATGAGAGCCACCGTACCGCGAATTCCTCTACCTAGTTGCAGCATCACTCCTCCTGGATTTATAGCCCACTCGCTTGCCATCCCTGTCTCTATTCCGCGAACTGAGTGAACGTGGGAACAAACGATCTACCGCCATTAGGGGCAGGTGAATCGCCAATTAGAGGAGGATTTACAGGGCTTTTCTTATATTTATTTAATAAACGCAATCGAATATTAAACAGACGCTACAACAAACAGATAACATCGAATAAGCGCTCACTAACAAATAGCACGTAACCGTCGGTCGCCTTGAATGGCGACCTAAAGTAAATGTATCGTAATATCTCATCCGCAATCTTGTAGCGTGCCTTGGCAGATACGCGGATTCACTTTCCTTCGCCACACACACACTTTTGGAACGCGCTCGCTCCATCGTTCTCAAGCGCGCACACATACTCCGGCCAGAACAAGCTCAGCGTCCGCGCTCCCATCCCGGTTCCATAACTGTGGATGTAACTCTGACTCTCGCTTGTCTTCGCCCCCGGATCGGCGTTGAATCCCGCGATCAGGCTCCCCACCGTCGCTGCCGTGAACTCCCGTCTTCCGTACGCTTGCGCAAAATCGTACTCCTCGCTCCACGCCGTTCCCGCCTTGTCCATGGCTGCGATCACGCGATAATCCTTGAGCCCCGCCGTCGCCGCATCCACCCTCGCCACCGTAAACGACGGTTTGTTTCCGTTGATCGGTGAAATAGACGCCACGATCTTCGCCGCCACGCCCGCTGTGCCTGCTGCCGGCAGCAGCCGCACCTCGTCCATGTGCGTGTGCGCGAAGATCGCCAGCCGGATCGTATCGCTGTAATTCGCCAGTATCTCGGCCAACGCTTCTGAACTCAAGAACATCTTCGCCTTGCCGCCACTGCACAGGTTGGCCGCCTTGGTCGCCGTTGCATACGCATCCACTCCCGGCGGAATGTGCGTCATCACCCACACACTTTCCTTCCGCCTCCGCGCCTCGTCGAGTTGCGCCCGCAGCCACGCCAACTGCTCGGCCGCCGGCGCCGCCTCCGTCTTGCCGCTGCAACTTGCATATTGCCGCGACAGAAACAGATCGTCCAGCACCAGCAGTCGCGCGTGCGTGATCGGCGCCGGCAAGCTCACGCTGTAGTCGCCCTCGGCGGCAAACTCCTTCTCCGCCACATTTCGCTCCTCTGCACCCAGATCGGCCGTCAGCGTCTTGCCTGTTACCGCCAAAAACTCGCTATGCGCATCCAGCCGGTAATCCTCGCAATCCGAGTCGTTGTTCCCCAGCGCTGCATACACCGGCACGCCGGGCAGCGTTTCGCGCAGCGAGCCCACCACGAACGCGATTGTCTTCTCCACGAACGTACGGTAATCGCCCGGCCTCGCCTGGGGAAAGACCGCGGCGAACTTGCACGCGAACGAGTGTGCAATCAGATCTCCGCTCACGATGGCGAACTTCGCCCCATCCGCCTGCGTACGCATCGCCCGCAAGCTCGATTCCAGCAGCTTGTAGTCGGTGTCCTCGCCCCGCGTTGGGCACAGCCGCTCAATCTCCGCCCATCGCGCCTCTCGGTCCGCCGTATCCGGCGCTGCCAAAATCGCCTTCCACTCCCCCGCCGGCCGTTGCGCCAGAGTCTTCGTTTTTGCCGGATCCCTGAAGGGCTCGAAGTGAAGGTCACTGACCATCAGCACCGCAACTCCGTCGCCCGTACTAGGCTTTGCCGCTCGCTGCGCCACGGCTGCCGACGCCACCGCAAGCAAACACGCCGCGCAGAAACCTGTCCGCAAAATCTTCCTTCCTGCTCTCATTTTGTCTAAATTCCTCTCCTTGCGCGCTGCAACCTCACGAGTAGAATATGCTATACATTTCTATATGAATCTTCAGCGATTCTCTCTCGTTGTGCTCTTGGCTGCCGCCTGCCTGCTCCCTGCTTCCGCCCAATCCCCCGCCCCCACTCCGCCCCTGGGTTGGAATAGCTGGGACGCCTATGGCTTCACCATCGACGAGGAACAGTTCAAGGCCAACGCCACCGTGCTCGCCTCGCTTCAGCAATACGGCTGGAAGTACGCGGTGATCGACGAAGGTTGGTACATGGCCAATCCCACCGGAGACAATCTTGAACATCGCAAGTACCTTTTGAACCAGAACGGTTTGCTGATTCCTGTTCCGGCGCGCTACCCCTCGGCCGCCGACGGCGCGGGCTTTAAGCCGCTGGCCGACTGGCTGCACTCCCAGGGTCTCAAATTTGGCGTCCACATCGTCCGCGGCATTCCTCGCCAGGCCGTCACAGACAACCTGCCCATCGCCGACAGCAGTTTTCATGCCGCCGACGCCGCCGACACCTCCGCTCCCTGCCCTTGGGACGATGGCAATTGGGGCATTAAAGACGATGCCGCCGGCCAGGCTTATTACGATTCCATGCTCAAGCTCTATGCCTCATGGGGTATGGACTTCCTGAAGGTCGACTGCATCTCCGACCATCCCTACCGCGTGACTGAAATTCGCCAGATCGCCGAGGCCATTCGTAAAACCGGCCGGCCCATCGTTCTCAGCCTTTCACCCGGCCCCACCAACATCAGCCATGCCGCCGAAGTCGCCAAATACGCGCAGATGTGGCNNGCATCGCCGACGATCACTGGGACGGTTGGAACTTCCCTCACCCACCGAGCATGGGCGAATTCCCCACCGGAGTTAGCGCCTTCTTCGACCGCCTGGCCAAATGGTCTCCCTACACCGGCCCCAACAGTTGGCCTGATGCCGACATGTTGCCTGACGGCTGGCTCGGTCCCCATCCCGGCCTGGGCGAGGTGCGCCAATCGCGCCTGACGCACGACGA
>PMHC01000169.1 GCA_003156495.1 Acidobacteriaceae bacterium | reverse complement strand
TGGCTGTACTGATCGACCGCGGACATCGCGAGCTACCCATTGAAGCAACTTATGTGGGCAAACGCGTGCCCACCAGCAGACGCGAGATTATCGAAGTAAAATTCCAAGAGGTCGACGAGCGCGATGAAGTTTTGCTCGTCGAGAGGCCCAGCTAAAAGCTGACTGCCCTCCAGCCGTGCGCGGAAAGCAACGGGCACGGTGGAGCTTCCGCCTGCGCGAATCTAGCGCATCATGCGCGGCCGCCCCAAGTTGCCGCGCGAAAAAGATGAACCGGACCGGAGCCCGGTAACAATCGTATGAATCAACTCGCCTCAGTTCCCCGCCGCTCGTTCACCACGCCTCCCGCGCCCGTCTCTCCCTTTCCTTACCATCCAGGATCGTTGCTCTCGGTACTTGACCTGACGGTGGAAGGGGTCAGCCGGCTGCTTGCCCGCGCCACAGCGCTGGAAAACGAAAATCCGCTCGAACGCGACCGCATCCTGGCCAAGCGNNCGCTGCTCTTCTACGAGTCCTCAACGCGCACCCGCACCAGCTTCGAACTAGCATCCAAAGCGCTGGGCGCAGACACTGCGCTGGTTTCAAGTTTGAGCTCCAGCATTGAGAAGGGCGAGTCGCTCAAAGACACCGGGCTAACGCTGCGCGCGCTGGGTGCCGAAGCGATTATTTTGCGACACAACTACTCCGGCGCGCCCTGGCTGCTGGAAGAAGCAACGCGGCGACCGGTAATTAACGCCGGCGACGGCATGCACGAGCATCCCACGCAGGCGCTGCTCGACCTGCGCACGATTCTCCAGCACCTGCGGCCGGCAGTAACCGAAGTTGGCCCGGAGACGCTGGCCGGCGTCACGGTCACCATCGTCGGCGACATTCTGCACAGCCGCGTGGCGCGCTCGAATATGCTTCTGCTGCCGCGACTGGGAGCGCGCGTCTTACTCTGCGGCCCGGAAAAGTTGCTGCCCGAACTGGCGGCGCGCTCCGGCCCCGGAATCGAAATCGAGCGGGACTTTGATGCCGCCATGCGCCAGTCGCAGGTAGTGATGATGCTGCGCATTCAGGCCGAGCGGCTGGCCGGAATGCAACTGGATCTGGAAGAGTACAAGGCCGGCTATCAACTGACCGGTCAGCGGCTGGCCGCGCACGCGCCCAAAGCGGTGGTGCTGCATCCGGGGCCGATCATTCGCGGCTTGGAACTGACCGCCGGCGTGGCCGACGGCCCGCAATCGGCGATCTTACAGCAAGTCACCAACGGCGTCGCCATCCGCATGGCGGTAATGGAACGCGCCCTGACGGCGGAAAATGGAGGCCGCGCATGACGGCACTGGCGATTTGCGGAGGACGGCTCATAGACCCGACGGCGGGCATCGATGAACCCAAAGACATTCTGATCAATGACGGACGCGTGGCCGAAATTACGGCCGCCGGCAAGCTGAAGCGCACCAACGGCACCGAGATGCTGGACGCGACCGGACTGGTCGTCGCGCCGGGGCTGATCGACATGCACGTGCATCTGCGCGAGCCCGGCCAGGGCTATAAGGAAACCATCGCCACGGGCACGGCGGCCGCGGCCGCTGGCGGGTACACCAGCGTGGCGGCCATGCCGAACACGACGCCGGTCAACGATTCGCCCGAGATCACCCGCTGGATGCAGCAGCCGGAGCGCGGCGCCAGCGTGCGCGTTTTTCCCATTGCGGCGGCTACGCGCGGCTCAAAAGGCGACGCCATCACTGACTATGCGTCGCTGAAGTCGGCCGGCGCCGTCGCCGTCAGTGATGACGGGCGGCCGATTCTGAAAGACAGCACCATGCACGAAGCGCTGGCCGCGGCCGCGCGCGTCGGCCTTACGCTCATCCAGCACGCCGAAGACACACGCCTGACGCAGGGCGCCAGCATGAATCTGGGGCCGGTCTCGTTCAAGCTGGGATTGCGCGGCATGCCGGCTGAAGCCGAGTCAAGCCTGGTCGAGCGCGACATCCGCATGGTGGCCGAGATGCGCGACGCGCATCCGCATCTGCACGTGGCGCACATCTCCACGGCCGCGGCGCTGGCCGCGGTGCGGCAGGCGCGGCGCAACGGGCTGCGCGTCACCTGCGAGGTTGCGCCGCATCACTTTCTACTCACTGAAGAACACGTCGGACTTTACAACACGCACGCCAAAATGAATCCGCCGCTGCGCTCGGCCGCCGACCGCGACGCCCTGATCGAAGGCATTCTCGACGGCGTGGTGGACGCGATCGCCACCGATCATGCGCCGCACGCCCAGCACGAAAAAGAAATCGAATTCGACCGGGCGCCGTGCGGAATCATCGGTCTGGAAACCGCGCTGGGCCTGAGTCTGCGCTGGCTGCACCAGGAATGGAAGCTGCCGCTGGGCCGCGTGCTGAGCCTGCTGAGCGCGCAACCGGCTGCGCTGCTGGGCCTGAAGGGTCGCGGCACGCTGGCCGTTGGCAGCTTCGCCGACGTGGTGGTCTTCGACGTCAAACAGAAGTGGACTTATCGCGCCGCCGAATCGCGTTCCAAAGCCAAAAACACGCCCTTCGACGGCTGGCCGATGCTGGGCAAAGTTTGCTGGACGATCAGCGAGGGGCGGATCGCCTACGCCGCCGCGCCAAAGTCATAGGTCATTGCATTCTTGATTGCGTCTCAATAGTTGATGCATTTACGCAATCAAGATTGCGCCGCGTGATAAGGTAGTAATCATTCCGTGAGAAAACACCGTGTCTGGCGTTTTCTCGGCGGAGTTGCACCAATTGGCTTCACGAATACCCATTTGTGTTGTGCCGCCCCGGGCTGGGGCTTTTATTCTTTGCGGTTGGTCGCTGAACTCCTGCTGCCGGGTGTGTACCGAATCACTTTCACAAGAAAATACACGCCGGCGAGAAACATCGATGAAATAGCAGGGTTGAGATAACCAGCAAATAATATTGGCGATCGCCTAATTGTATCCGGGAGCGAACCATGAATGAAAATCCATGGCATGTTCTGCATGTGATTGCGAACCATGAAAAGCGCGTGGCCAAACAATTGGCCGTGCGCTCCTTGGAACACTACTTGCCGCTCTACGCGGAGTCTTCCCGCTGGACGGATCGCACGGTGCTGCTGGAGCGTCCGCTCTTCACGGGATATGTATTTGTCCGCTGCACATCTCAAACCAGGCTCGCTTTCATTTCCACGCCCGGCGTCATCAGCCTTTTGGGCGACGGTAAAAATGAAACCGTCAGCGCAGTAGAGATCGCGAGAATCCGCTACGGACTGGCCAGCGGCTCTCTGGTGCAGCCTCATCCTTACCTCCCCGTAAACGTAGGCACGCCGGTGCGAGTGCTGCAAGGCGCCTTTAAAGGCATGACGGGCGTGGTGATGGAGTTTCGCCATCGTTGCCGAGTCATTCTCTCTCTTGCCGCCGTACAACGGTGCTTTTCCGTGGAAGTCGATCTTCAAGACATCCAAACGATTCCCCAGCCAGAGCTGTATCCCATGCCCATGCGGATTCCCCTGCGTGTTGGAGCCAATCACCTGTCAATGTAGAGGGGTTTTGAAAGGGCACGACTTTTAGCGCATTTTCACCGCTGGTGTAATGGAAAAACGGGTGCCCCATCTTCACCGTTCGCCGCGGTGAAAGGCTAAGGCGGGTTGGAAAAAACCTCGCACTTTACAGCTACAGTGAAAAGGCTCTATACGCGCAGAAAATTCGCTCGAATTGAGCTTTCAAGATTGATTCTCCCAGATTGAACCTCCGAAAATAATGCGGTTGAGTTCGCGCCGCTGCCTGCCGTTCCGCAATCATTTACACTAAGTTCAACTTTTGAATTTAGTGGTCTCTTACTTGAACTTTCTTTCATCAGAGAATACGCCGCGCTTGCTGAGCGGCGACGAGGCGGTTGCGCTTGCCGCCTATGACGCCGGCGTGGCGCTTGGCACCGGCTACCCCGGCACTCCATCGACCGAAATTCTGGAAACCTTTGCCAAGCTCGGCGGCAAAGCCCAGTGGGCGCCCAACGAAAAAGTAGCGCTTGAAGTAGCCATCGGCGTTTCCATGGCCGGAGCGCGCTCCATCGTCACCATGAAGCATGTCGGCCTGAACGTGGCCGCCGATCCGCTTTTCACCGTCGCCTATATACGGCTGGACGGCGCGCTGGTGATTGTTTCGGCCGACGATCCCGGCATGGCCTCGAGCCAGAACGAGCAGGACAACCGCCGCTACGCGGTGGCGGCCGGCGTGGCGATGTTCGAGCCCTCCGACTCTCAAGAGGCTTACGAGTTTACGCTGCGCGCCATCGAACTTTCAGAGCGCTGGCAAGTACCCGTTCTGCTGCGCATGACGACGCGCGTCTGCCACTCGAAAACCATCGTGCGCCGCGGAACGCTCAAAATCGCGCCGCCTCAAACGCCGCACTTCGAACACGACTTCAGCTCGCGCGTCATGATTCCCGCCTACGCGCGCCCCGCGCATCACCGGCTGCGCAAAACGCTGGCCGAGATTGCCGCATGGAATGAGCAGGAGGGACCGAACGAAATCGTTGCCGGCTCTTCCGCGCTGGGTATCGTCACTTCGGGGATTTCTTTTCAGCATGTGCGCGAGGCCGCGCCGGATGCGAGCGTTCTCAAGCTGGGCATGACCAATCCGCTGCCCGTTGAAAAAATTCGCGCCTTCGCCGCTGGCGTTAAACGCTGCCTGGTCGTCGAGGAAGGCGATCCGTACATTGTGGAAGGCGCGCGCACGGCCGGCATCGCGGTCGAGAGCAAGCCGGAGATTTTCCGCTTCGGCGAGTTGAACGTCAATCGCGTGCGCAAAATTTTAGTTGGCGATACAACGCCCGAGCCCAAACGCGCTCCGGGCAAACCGCCGGCGCTGTGCCCTGGCTGCCCGCATCGCAGTGCTTATACAGCGCTCAAAAATCTCAACTGCATTGTTGCAGGCGACATCGGCTGTTACTCACTTGGCGTGCTGCCGCCCTTCGAGGCGCTCGACACGCTGGTCTGCATGGGCGGCGCCATCGGCGTCGGCCTCGGGTTGCGCCACGCGCTGCCGCCCGATCAGGCCAGGCGCGTCGTCAGCGTTCTCGGCGACAGCACCTTCGTGCACAGCGGCATCACCGGCCTGGTGGAAATGATCTACAACCCGCCGGCCACCGGGCACGTGTTACTGATCCTCGACAACGGTACAACGGCCATGACCGGCATGCAAGAGCATCCCGGCACCGGACGCACGCTCGATCATGCGCCCACCGGCAAGGTAATCTTTGAAGATCTGGCGCGCTCTTTGGGCGTGCGCAATGTTTACGTGGCCGATCCTACGCAGGATGAGGCCGGCTTCGAGCATCTGATCCAGCAATGCCTGGACCGGTCGGAGCTTTCCGTCGTCGTCGCCCGCAGAAATTGTTTGCTGGCTAACCGCGCAATCCGCGAATACGAGAAATGCAATGAAGAGCAAAACGACTAATGTTGTCATCGCGGGGCTCGGCGGGCAAGGCGTCATCAAAGCCTCCGACATTCTGGCCGACGCCGCTTTCAGCACCGGCATCGATGTAAAGAAAAGCGAGATTCACGGCATGAGCCAGCGCGGCGGCTCGGTGGCGAGCGACGTGCGCTTCGGCGAGCGCGTCTTCAGCCCCATGGTCACCGAAGGCGAAGCCGATTTTCTGCTCGTCTTCGCGCCCGATCAGATCGAAGTAAACCGGCCCACGCTCGGCGCAAAGGGGCTTCTGATCGAACCCGCGCAAATCGACGAATCGAAGCTCTCCAGCAAAAAAAATATCAACGTGGCGCTGCTGGGCGTGCTCAGCCGTCATCTTTCCTTCTCCGCCGAAACCTGGACCGAAGCGCTGAAGCGCAATCTGCCCACAGCCGCGATTGAAGCGGGGCTCAAAGCCTTCGCGCTCGGGCGCGGGGAGGCCAACTAATCATGGATCGCGTGCTTGAAACCAGCGCCGCCAATTGTCATCCGCTCAGCATTCCCGACTACACGCCGTTGGCCGATCTGCGCGCTCTGCAACTCAAGCGGCTGCAAATCGTCGTCGAACGTTCCTGGAACAAAGTCGAGCTTTTTCGTAAGCGCATGGACGAGCGCGACCTCGATCCCGGCGACATTCGCTCGCTCGACGATCTCGCCAAGCTGCCCTTCACGCAGAAGAGCGACCTGCGCGACACATATCCCTTCGGCCTCTTCGCCAGCCCGATGAAAGATGTGGTTCGCCTGCACGCATCGAGCGGCACCACGGGCAAGCCCATCGTCGTTGCCTACACGCAAGAAGATGTCAATGTCTGGTCCTCTGTGCTGGCGCGCTGCCTAGCCGGTTGCGGGTTGCATCACGGCGATATTATTCAAGTGGCCTACGGCTACGGCCTGTTCACCGGCGGCCTGGGCGCGCATTATGGCGCGGAAAAACTTGGCGCCACCGTCGTGCCGGCCTCCGGTGGCCATGCCGATCGCCAGGTCATGCTGATGAAAGATTTCGGCGTGACGGCGATGTGTTGCACGCCGACTTACTTTCTGCATCTGATCGAGCGCGCCGGCGAAATGGGCGTTGACTTGAAGCAGTTGGCGATTCGCGCCGGCGTATTCGGCGCCGAGCCGTGGACCGATTCCATGCGCCAGTACATCGAAAAAGCGAGCGGCATCGAAGCCTTCGACATCTACGGATTGTCTGAGATCATCGGCCCCGGCGTGGCCTGCGAGTGCCGTCGCCATCAGGGGTTGCACGTTTTCGAAGATCGCTTCTATCCCGAAATTGTCGATCCCGCGACCGGCGAGCCGCTGCCCGAAGGCCAGGAAGGCGAACTGGTGCTGACCACGCTTTCCAAGCAGGCGATGCCGATGATTCGCTATCGCACGCGCGACATTACGCGGATTCTTCCCGGCAAG
Source organism: Acidobacteriaceae bacterium (assembly GCA_003156495.1). Taxonomy (GTDB): domain Bacteria; phylum Acidobacteriota; class Terriglobia; order Terriglobales; family Acidobacteriaceae; genus Telmatobacter. Next base: position 2,400 of record PMHC01000169.1, on the reverse strand, counting down.
TGTACTTGCGGGCGCACGCTGCGGCGCATCGATCGCATCGGCCGGCGCAGCGACGACATGCTGATTATTCGCGGCGTTAACGTCTTTCCCTCGCAGGTGGAAACGGCGCTGCTCGATGTCGAAGGCACGCTGCCGCACTATCAAATCGTTCTTACCCGCGAGCGCGGACTCGATCAGATCGAGGTGCAGGTCGAGATTACGCCGCAAATGTTCGAAGACAAAATCGGGGCCATGCAGGAAGTACACGCGCGGCTGCAAAAGGCGCTGGATCGCGTGCTGGGAATTCGCGCTCACGTTACGCTGGTCGAAGCGCACTCGATCGAACGCAGCGAAGGCAAAGCCAAACGCATCATCGACAGGCGGACATCATGAAGATCAAGCAGATTTCGTTGTTTGCCGAAAACAAGCGCGGGCACATCGTTTCGCCGGTTCGTTTGCTGGCGCACGAAAGCATCGATATTCGCGCTTTGTATCTGGCCGATACGCAGCAGTACGGCATTTTGCGCATGATCGTTTCCGATTGGCAAAAGGCCGCCGAAACCCTCGAGGCCAAGGGCTTCACCGTGAAGGTGACCGAGGTCGTCGCCGTCGAAGTTGGCGACCAGCCGGGCGGCCTGGCAGATGTGCTCGCCGCGCTCGATTCCTGCGACGTCAATATCGAATACATGTATGCCTTTCCTCGCTTCCGCGCCGATAAGGCCATTCTCATATTCCGCTTCGCCGATCCCGATGCCGCCATCGCCTGCTTGCAGGCCGCAGGCATCAATGTGCTGGCAAGCGAAGAACTTCTCAAATAGAAAGCACACGCCATGCCAATTTCGCGCGCCATCGCTCAGCAACTTGAAAACGCCTCGTGGATTCGCCGCATGTTCGAGGAGGGCGTTCGCCTCAAGCGCGAGCGTGGCGCCGAAGCCGTTTTTGATTTTTCGCTGGGCAATCCCGACGTGGAGCCGCCCACGGCGGTGATCGAAACGCTGCGGCGCGTTGTGGCCGGCAATCGGCCCGGCTCGCACGGCTACATGCCCAATCCAGGCTACCCTGAAGTTCGCGCAACCATCGCGCGCAAGCTCGCTCGCGAAACTGGACTCGACTTCGTCGCCGATGACATCTTCATGACCGTCGGCGCGGCCGGCGCTTGCAATGTAATTCTCAAATCGCTTCTCGATCCCGGCGACGAAGTCATCGTTCTCGCGCCTTTCTTTCCCGAGTACCAGTTCTACATCGGCAATCACTCCGGCAAAATGGTGCTCGTTGATACCGACGACGAATTTTTACCCGATGCGGAAAAGATCGCCGCGGCCATCACGCCGCGCACTCGCGCGCTGATTCTGAATGCGCCCAACAATCCCACCGGGCGCATCTATCCCAAGCGCGTGCTCGACGAAATCGGCCAGATGCTTTCCCGCGTCGATCACCCCGTCGTCGTCATCAGCGACGAGCCCTACAAGGCCTTCGTCTACGACGGCCAGCATCAGCCCGAAGTGGCCGCGTCGATCGCCAACACGGCCATTTGCAACTCGTGGTCCAAGTCGCTCGGCCTGCCCGGCGAGCGCATCGGCTACTTGGCCCTTTCGCCGCGCCTCGATGGGCTGGCCGCGCTGCGCGGCGCTTGCGCCTTCGCCAATCGCACGCTGGGTTACATCAACGCTCCGGCGATCTGGCAGCGGGTCATCAATGAAACCGCCGACGAAACTATCAACCCCGCGCCTTACGAGCGCAAGCGCAACGTTTTGTGCGACGCGCTCAAAAAAATCGGCTACGAGGTGCGGCCGCCCGAAGGTTCCTTTTATATCTTTCTTAAAACGCCGATCGCAGACGATGTCGCCTTCACACGCATCCTCGCCGAACAGGGCGTGTTGGCGGTTCCCGGCGTCGGCTTCGGACGCGCCGGTTACATTCGCCTCTCGCTGACGATTCCGCTCGAGCAAATTCAAAATTCGATCGGCGGCTTCGAGCGCGCCTTCCTGGCTTGCAACAGCCGGCAGTGCTAAATTAGTTAGTAGCAGTATCGAGGCCGATAAAAACTTGGCTACAGCGCAAAATGCGTGGAATCGCCCCGGCTTGACGCACGGGATTGGGACAGGATCGAAAGTGTCCGCGAGTCTCTTTGCGCAAATTCGAATGTCGGCCGCCCCGCCGACCAATTAAATCATGCACTCGCTTCGCGAGCTTTTCCTGAATACTTAATTTAATGAATGAATACAACCAGGGGAAAACTGTTGGTTTTTCCCCGATAGAGCGAGGATTACGCGATGGTTAAAATCGACGAAAAAGAATATGTGCAGCAATTTGGCAGCGACAACTACGCGGGCATTTGCCCTGAAGCCTGGCAGGCGATGGAGGAAGCCAACCGCGGCCACGTTACCTCGTACGGCGAAGATCCCTGGACGGCGAAGGCCT
>PMHC01000324.1 GCA_003156495.1 Acidobacteriaceae bacterium | reverse complement strand
CCTACTGGCAGATGCTCACGCCCAAGATCGCCCAGATCGCTCTGCGCTTCGGCGCCGATGATATGGATGGCACCGTCGTCGAAGAAAAAATCTACCACGATGCCGGCGCCACCACTCCGCAGGGGCTCACGCGCAAAGATCTTTGCCGCCTGATCGTCGAGGCTGGCCGCACACCTGTCGAGCGCGACACGCTCTACCATCCGGTGACGCGCAGCGAGGCCAGCTTTACCGTGGCGGGGTAGTCGATCGGAAGCCATTTCGCAGCGCGCGGAATTATGCAAACAAGTTAAGCAATTCAAAATCATCATCTTCCGATACGGGAAAGCCTCAAGGCCATCCTCTTCGATTTGTTTGCAATTTATGCTAGACTAAGTCTAGCTAAGCTAAGAGGCGCGCTATGACCACCGTGAATATGTTCGAAGCCAAAACTCAGCTCTCCAAGCTGGTTGCGCTGGCCGAGCAGGGCGAAGAAATCATCATCGCTCGCGCCGGAAAACCCGCCGCACGGCTAGCTCCGATCGAGCCCAAGAAACGGCCCATCGTCTTTGGGTTGCTCAAAGGAAAGCTCCACATCGCCGACGACTTCGACGCGCCGCTGCCTCCCGAGCTCCTGGCCGAATTTGAGGGAGATATTTTTCCCCCTGAAGAGCCCGCCGAAAAAACGCAGTCGGAAGAAATCGCAAAGGCTATTTGACCATGCGTCTTCTGCTCGACACGCATACGCTGCTCTGGCTTATGGAAGAAAATCCACGGCTCTCGCCTCAAGCTTGCTCGCTTATTCGTAAAGCCGAACAAGTCTACGTTTCCACGGCGAGTATCTGGGAGATTGCCATCAAATGGCAGATCGGCAAGATCGAAGAAGATCCGGAAATGGTGGTGGCGCGATTAGGACAAGCCGGTTTGCGCGAGTTGCAGGTGACTAACCGCCACGCCATAGCCGCGGGCCAGCTCCCGTTATTGCATCGCGATCCCTTCGACCGGCTGCTTGTCGCTCAGGCGATGACCGAGCCGTTGCATCTGCTGACAGCCGACAAACAATTGCAGGCCTACTCGGAACTGGTTATCACGATCTGAACCGCTGCGCCTACAGCGCGGACCCGGCCCTATTGCTTTACCACCGCGCCGTTTTTCATCACAAAGCTCACATGCTCAACCACTGAAATGTCATCGAGGGGATTGCCGGGTACGGCGATGATGTCGGCATAGAAGCCGGGCTTGAGCTGGCCGATCTCCTCTGCCCAGCCGAGCAGCTTCGCGCCGTTAATCATGTCGGCTTGCAGCGCGGCCAAAGGCTTCATGCCGTGGCGAACCATCAATGTCAACTCGCGCGCCTGCGTGCCATGCGGAAAGGGACCAACGTCGGAGCCCACGGCGAAAGAGACGCCGGCGGCCAGTTGCTTTTTGAACTCCGCGATCTTGAAGTCGACCATCGCGCCCTCGCGCGCCGCTTCCACCGCCAAAGTTGGATGCGCGGCAAAATATTCCATGACGGCGAAGGTCGGCACCGCGTAGATGTTTTTCTGGATCATCAACCGCATCGTTTGATCCGAAAGTTCCGTCGCGTGGTCGATCGAAGCCACGCCGGCCTGCGCCGCGTAAAGCGTGCCTGGCTCGCCCTGCGCGTGTACTGAAACAATCGTGCCCATCCGCCGCGCTTCTTCAACCGCCGCCGCCAGTTGCGCCGCCGTGTACTGGTAGGGCGAATCGAGCTTGCCGTCGATCATCTGCTCCTGGCCGGTCTCGTAAATCTTTGCGAAATCGGAACCCTCTTTGCGCTGGGCGCGCATCACGGCCACCAGCTCGTCGGCGGTATTGGCCTGGTCGGCGTTAGGCAAAATGTGCTGCGCCGGATTAAAACGAGCGGCGTCTTCGTGACCGCCCAGAATATCGATGGCGTTGCCGCTGACGCGCAGTCGCGGACCGGCAATCAAGCCCTTGTTGATCGCGTTGCGAATAGCCGTGTCGGCCGAGCCCGCGCCTTCGGTGCCCATGTCGCGCTCGGCGGTAAAGCCGGCCAGCAGATCGGCGCGCGCGGCCTCGGCGGCCAAAATCGTGCGCCAGGGAACCGACTCGTCGATGGTCTGCATGTCTTCGGCGCCGGGATGCAGAAACAGATGCACATGCACGTCGATCAGGCCGGGCAACAACGTGGCGTCGCCGAGGTCGATGATCTTCGCGCCTTGCGGGTGCTCGACCTTCGCGCCGACAGCTTTGATCCGTTCGCCTTCGACCAGAACTTCGCCGGGCGCGATCAGCTTGCCCGTATCGATTTCAAGCAGGCGTGCGGCATGCAGCACGATAGGCCCGGCGGCGTGCGGCTGCGCGGAGAGGGCCGAAGCGGAAAGAGTCGTCACGGCACCGATTATAGCGGCGCGCAATTGCGCATCGCATCGAGCCATGAATAATCAGGCCATGAATAAAACTGATATGGCCTCCGGGCACTGAGGTCGCGATCCGGCGCTAGCGCTGTTACTCTGCTATGCTTATTTTTTTACCGATGCGGGAGGGGCCATGCCTGAACATCGCGGACGGCAGCATCATCAGGACCGCGTAGCCGAGGCGTTGCGCGAAGAAATCGACATCATGATCGAGGGGGAACTCTCCGATCCGCGCATCGATCTTTGCCACGTTAGTGAAGTGGCGCTGAATCCCGGCGGCAAATCGGCGCGCGTCTATGTCATTATCGATGGCACGGTCAAAGACATCGAGAAGGCAGAAGAGCAAACTGTCGCCGGCCTTGAAGCCGCCAAAGGCTACATCCACCGCGAACTGCGCGTGCGGCTCGGCATTCGCTGCGTGCCCGAATTAAACTTTCTCGCCGACCGCTCCGAACGCTTCCAGGCGCGGATCGACGAACTCATGAGTCGCGGACGCAAATCCGCCACTGCGGGCAAAGCCGCGACGGATGCGAAACCGGAGCGGAAAGCCGCGCTGCGTTGATTGCCGCGTGGTCCCTCTCTCGCGTCGCTGTTTACTTGAAAGACGGGGGGAATCTGTTAGCCTTGTCCCTGTTGATTCGTTAAAGGTTTCCGCGCCCGTGGCGACGCGGCAGCGTGAAGGTCCGGGCTGTTCCCCATCCGTCCTGGATCATGGAAGACTTTTGCGGCGCGCAGTCAACTTCCCCGCGCCGATGGAGAACTGCTCCTGATGGTCGATCCCGCGAAGTCCTTGCAATCAAGGCTGCTGGCCTACTGGCGCCGGCAAATGCCGGGTGATATCTCTCTGCGGGAAGCGACTGTCTTTCTCCTCTTCACCGTTTTTTTCCTGGCTTACGGACTCACCCCGCTGCTGGGCGGCGACGGNNGCGCCGACGAGCCGCGCTACGCGCAAATCGCCCATGAAATGCTGGCGCGCTTCGATTCCGCACACACCGTCAAAGATCGCCTTAGCTCCTGCGTTACGCCCTACCTCTACGGAAAACCCTGGCTGGAAAAACCCGCGCTCTACTACTGGCGCGC
>PMHC01000019.1 GCA_003156495.1 Acidobacteriaceae bacterium | reverse complement strand
AGAGCTGACAGCTAGAAGCTAACTGTGCGGGCGGTAGGGGAATCGTTGGCTAGAGGCCGGAGAAGAAGCTGGCGGGCAGGGTGGAGGTGAGGACGATGCGCTCGCCGTGCTGGCTGACTTCGGCGGTTTGGAGGATTTCGCGGAAGGCGCTGTTGGCCTGGGTTTGGCCCAAGGGGAGAGCGAGGCCGCGGGCCAGAGCGAGCAGGGCGGTGAGGTTGGCGGTTTGGCTGGCGGCGACCGAGGCGTTGGGGGCGAAATCTTCAACGCGGAGATGGAGCGAGCCGGCCCAGCGCAGGCTGGCGACGATGGTCGAGTCCGGCTCCAGAGGCAGAGCGAAGCCGTAGATGTGGATGGCGCCGCTTTCGGAGAAAGGCAGTCCAATTTGACCGACGCCCCAGGCTAGCGAGAGCAACGGAACGGCGTGGTAGTAGCGGCGCAGGAGCGAGGAGCCGGCGAAGGGCCAGGCGNNCAGCGTGGAGCCGGCGAAGGGCCAGGCGGCGGTGCTGTGGCGATCGATGATGGAGTGGATCTGCTCGGGCGAGGGGGTATTGGAGATGGCGACCATGTCATAGCCGATCTGCGCAATACGAACGGTGCGGCCCTCGGAGGGGATGCTGTAGATGGCGTGTCCGGCGTAATTTTCACGCGCGGCGGCGTGGGCGCCGAGCCAGGTGTTGAGGCGCGCGCCGGTGATTTTGCCGACCAGAACCATGGAGTAGGCAACCGGCCCGTTGGGGCCGTTGGGATTGGGCATGCGATGCAGCGCGATGGCGGCCTGATCGAGGTCGCGGTCGGGATCGATGCCGATGGCGTCGAGGAATTGCTGGTACTCGGGGACGCGCTGAGGCGGCTTGAGCTGCTTGTGGAAGAGAGCGCGGATGGGGCGGAGATCGACGTAGAGGATGCCGTCTGACTCGGGCAACAGGCGCGCAGCCTCGGGCGGCGCCTTGGAGCGGAGAAAGATGGCCACTGCCAGAAGCAGAAGAACCGCGGCGACGATGAGGAGCGTTCTACGGGTACGTCGGTTCATAAAAGGCTGTAAAGGACCAAGGTAACATTTTCCCCTTGGTCCGTGACGGCGGGAGTGGGGAGTGGGTTTATTGCGGCGAAGTAGAGGGCGCAATTGTGAAAGCTGCCGGCGCTGCGGTTTCCAACTCCACGTTCAGATGAATGCTGCCGCCGGTGACGTTGAGTTTGCGCGTCCAGTAGGCAAAGCCTTTTTTCTTGACCACGATTTGATGGCTGCCAAGCGTAACGGCGATGGTGGAAGGCGTGTTGCCGACGAAGCCGCCGTCGAGTTCGATGTCCGCGCCGGGCGGGGTGGAGTCGATGACAATGTTGGCTTGAGCCACGGCGGCTGCGGGTGCGGCAAGCGGAGCAGGAGAAGCGCCTCCGAATTTTGCCATGTCGAGGTGCATGTCGCCATCGACAAAGGCTGTGATTTCGGTCCCTTGGGGAATCGTGATGTCTTTGCCGTGCATGAAGAGAAAGAGCGGCGCGGCGGGGAAAAAAACGATGGAGGTGGCAACAATCGCTCCAGTCATTGCGCCGGTGTGGCCACCGCCTTTGGAATCTTTGACGGCGCGGAGCGCGGCTTTTTCCTGATCGCCAAGGCGTACATAACTAATGCTGACATTTAGCTTTCCCGCTCGCCCCATGCTTTTTTTATGGTCGGCTTCCGTCACGCTAGCGATCGCGGTAGCACCTTTGGGCAGAACCGCAACGCCGTCCACGGAGATTTCTTCGACGACTTCAAAAGGCACCTCTTGGCCGACTTTTGCGTCCGCCGACGAGATGGTTTGACTTAGGCGGAGCCTAACAGGCGTTCCGTCGAGCAGCGTATGCGGTGGCGGCGGAGCAGTGGGAGATGCGGTGGCCGGTTGCGAATCTTTTGCCGGAGCGGATGTTTGTTGCGCGAAGAGCAGCGGACAGAGGGCGAGAAAGAGGAGGGCGAAGAAGCTTTTACGCATGGAGAGTCTCCTGGAAATTTAGAAAGCGGAAGAAGCTGGCCTGGGGAGGGTAACCAAATCATCTACCTGGGGGGTGGGATGCGCAAGGGATTTTCCCCATGCGCGTAGAGTGCTTTTGTTGGAGCGGCAGCGATGTGGAGTTTGATTGCAGATGGGGCGGGTCCAAAATAGCGAAGAGCAACCTCAGATCCTTCGACTTGGTCCGCATGCGGCGGACTGCGCTCAGGAGGACAGATCGAGGTTATTCGATCAGTTGCTTGAAAGCTATATGACGATGCGCGGCTAGGGGGCGGTGACGTAGACCAGGTCACCAGCTTTGAAGCCGGAGCCGGAGATGGGCATGCAGACGGCGGAAACTTCATCGAGATCGGCGGCCGAGGTTTCGTCAGAGCGGCTGGGTGCGGGCTGCGCCGGTACAAGAGCGGCGCAGGCGAGTAAAAGAACGAAGATCGCGGCAAGTCTGTTTCTGTTCATCGCATGGCTTTGAGGGGCAGCTAGAAAAAGCGTAGCGGGGCGGGAAGAGGAGGGCGCGGGAGCGGGAAAAGGCGGGAGGCGGGTCGATTTGGGGCGAAGGTTTGGGCGAAGGATCAAAATGGGAAACGGGGCGTGGCGGGTTGGAAGGCTGTGGCGTATATGTCTTTTTGCGGGGTGTGGCGAGGCCGTTTTGGCTTCCGTTTTTCCCCCGTTTGCCCGGCGAGCGGCGGTGTGGTACCTTAAATTCTGTGCCGTGGTAGGCGGAAAAGATCCGTGTGTCCGCGTACTTTTTGGCGCTCCGGAAGGCTTCTGAATGGCGAGCGGTTGAAAGCAGGCCGCCGAAGAGCTGGCGTAGCTCAGCTGGTAGAGCATCTGATTTGTAATCAGAGGGTCGGGGGTTCAAATCCCTTCGCCAGCTCCAATTGAAAGGAAGCCGGAAGGTGGCTGAAAACGGCAAAGTTTTAGCCGGCGGAAGCGAAGTTGCTTTTGGCCGGGTTTGTTCTCCGCGGCAACCCATGCGAGGCTGATGCAGCGCAAGTTCCGGAGGCTATCCGGATGGCGTAGCATGGTTTAAAATTGGTTGTAGGGGAATAGACGAAGGGCTTGGTTTTTGCGTTGGCGGCGAAGAGGTCGCGGGCGTGGGAGCTCAAGCGAAAATGGGCACAGGTGGCCGAGCGNNCCTCCCCTGTGCACCAGAAAAGTTGGCAGTGAACAGTTCACAGTGGGTAGCTGAAAGTTTGGCTACGAGCTGACGAGTGAGATTGGATTGCGCGAGAGATCGCGACGGGAGATGGGAGCCGGCTTGGAGAAGGGTAAGCAGAACCGCTCCGGGACGGAAATCGACCGCAGATTTTGGGCGGCTATGGCGATGTACGCAGTGCTGGCCGCGCTGGCTTGGCTGACGATGGGAGCGGACAAGACGCTCGTTTTCGGCCGCGAAGTAGAGTTAAGGCTGGTACCGCTGATCGTGATCGGCGGGCTGGCAGTAAGAATGGTTTTAGCCCGGCAGGCGGAGAAGATNNTCTAGCTGCTAGCCTCTAGCTTAAGGTTGCGGAATAGGGCCGGGTTTGGCTCGAAGCGACAAGAACAAGCTAGGAGCTAGAGACTGAAAGCTAAGGGCTGTTTTAGGAGTTTAAAGGCTGATGTAGCTCAGTTGG
>PMHC01000209.1 GCA_003156495.1 Acidobacteriaceae bacterium | reverse complement strand
TGGGCGCGGTGCGGACTTCGCGCGTGAAGAGCGCGGCGGCCTGGGCGGCGAGACCGGGCGCAATTTCGTCATTGATGTCGGCGAGCTTGTCGACGATGGACTGGGCGGCCTTGGCGTTGAGGTTCCAGGCGGGGCCGGTGGCGGCTTCGCGGAGCTTTTCGCCGAGCAGGCGGATTTCAGCGGCGGGGTGGGAGAGCAGGCGCGAGACCTGGTTCTCGAGAGTGCGGGCGTTGACGATCTGACCCAAAGAAGTGTTGGTGGCCAGCGGCAACAGGTAGCGGGCGACGTCGAAGGCGCGGGCGTGAAGGGTGCGCTCATAGGCTTCGGGCTTGAGGGGCTCGGGGCGGGGAATGCGGGCGCGGAGCAAATCGAAGACGGCGGCCGAAACGCGCTGATAGGCAACGAAGAGCTTCTGAATGGTTTGGGAGTAGAGCTGGGTGGAGTCGGAGTCGGCGCCGAAGTCGGGCAGGTACCAGCCGGACTCGAGAAAGTTCTGGTAGCGGGTGGAGCGCTCCTGACCGTCCCAACGGGGCTCGTCGACCAGTACGATGGCGGCCAGCAGGCTGAGCCGCTCAATGGCGAAGGCGATGTGGGCAAGGTCTGCAATGGAGCGGTGGCCGTACTGGAAATAGAAGGTGTTGAGGAAGTGGCTGGCGCGCTGAGCGCCGATTTCAGCCAGCGACTGGCGCATGGACAGAGCCGAACGGGAGTACTTGGCCATGGCGAAGGCCAGGACTTCCGGTTCGACGCCGTGGATGGCGAAGATTTCGGTTTGGTTGCGCGCGCCGGCAGGGAGAGAGGATGAGTTGGACATGAAATAGATTCCCGCCGACAGAATACGGCATCGGGCGGAGTCGATGCCGGGCAGCACGAATTTGCCGCGTTTTATTCCCTCCGCTCGGAGCGTTTTTGGAGGGATAATGGATCAGGAAAGGCGAGGAACGCCAAGGCCGAAGGATTTTTGGGCCTCCGGAAAGACCTGCCGGAAGAGCGGGCCCGTGGGCGTGGGAGTAACCATGCGGGAGTATCTGGTGCGGACGTCGCAAAAGCCGCGTCCATTGCCGGCGGGGCGCTGGGCGTTGACCCAACGTTGGAACGATCTGCTTTTTGTGCATTGGCCGGTTCCGGCGCGGATCATCGAGGCTCTGCTGCCCGAGTGGCTGGAGGCCGATCTCTACCAGGGAACCGCGTGGCTGGGCGTGGTGCCTTTCTGGCTGGACCGGGTAAAGGTGCGCGGGCTGCCGCCGTTTTCCGGGCTGCACGGTTTTCCTGACCTGACGCTGCGTACCTACGTGCGGGACCGGATCAGCGGAACGGCGGGCTTCTATTGCTTCTCGATGGATTCCAGCAGTCTGCTGACAGTGGCCGCGGCGCGCCTGGTTTATCGGCTGCCCTATCATCTGGCGGAGATGAAGATGAAGGCGCGATCGGAGCGCGAGTTCGTCTTTTATAGCCGGAGGCGGCTGGCGCACCCAGAGACGATCTTCAAGGCGCGGTACCGGGGTCTGGGGCCGAGCCGCAAACAGGTCGAGGTTCATCCGGGCAGCTTTGAGTCTTACATGACGGAGCGGTCGTGCCTCTTCGGCACCAACCGTGGCGGCGCGCCGATTCGCGCCAACCTGCACTACGTTCCCTGGCCGCTTGAAGAGGCCGAGGCCGAGATCGAGCGCAACGATTTGGCGACGGCGGTAGGCATCGAGCTGCCGCAAATGGAACCGGTACTGCATTACTCGCGGCGGATGGCGGTTTATGTGTGGCCAGTCGAGCTGGTGCGTCCGGTGCTGGCCGGCCGGCCGGTGACGGTGGCGGCGACGCCGACGTAAAGACAGCTTTCAGCTCTCGGTTGTCAGAAAAGCTCTCTTCCAGCCGCTTTTTAGAGAGTGTGCTGCTTTGTCGCTGCCTCTGTTTGCGCAAAAGCTATTGCCACTTTCTTCTATTTACGAAATAATCTATGAAAATAAGATCCGTGTTTGGATGATAGGCAATTTGGAGTCTGGTACTTATATTTTCAAGTTAGGCGTTAGTGGAAAAGCTCAATAAATAGGTGGATCGCTGCCGCGGGATACAGAAAATAAAGTAAAATTGCGCGCGAAAAACTCCTCCTGCGTCTATAACGATAGAACAAACCAAAAAGTGAATTTCGAATTCCGCTAAAGAAGGTGGCATGAAAGTTTGGTGGTACGCGATTCTTGCAATTTTCGGGTTCGCAGTTGGGAATTTTTGCTTGGCTGCGGAACAAGGTGTCGGCGTGCAGGGTACAGTGTTCGACCAGAGTCAGTCTGCCGTTCCTAATGCCACTGTGAAACTATCGCGGAAAGGTGAGGCGCCAATCGAATCGCAAACCGGCGAGAATGGCGACTTCATCTTTAAAGATGTTTCTTCCGGATCCTATAACCTTGATGTTATTAAGGACGGATTCGCGCCATATCATCGGGATAGGTTTCTTATAACGGGGCGGAAACCGGCCAATCTGAAAATCACATTAACCTTGCCGGTCTATGAACAAAGCGTCAGCGTCGGTAGTACGGGGGACGCGAAAGGTTCCGCGCTAGGTGAAAGCTATCTCGGCGAGAAAGACATCCAGCAAATGTCCGATGATCCGAGCGCTTTTCAGCAGCAACTTCAGGCTATGGTTGGCTCCGATGCCGGTTACCGCCTCAACGGGATGGTCATTGACCCGACAAAATTGCCCTCGAAAGACCTGATCAGGTCCATTCGGATTGCGACCGGCACTTTCTCGGCGGAGTATGCAACCACCTGGCACATGATGGTGGATATTTTTACCGATCCTACGCAGGTGCAATTCGGCGGTAATGTGTCGGCCAGGGGAACAACGACCGATTTGTCGGCGCAGGATCCTTTCGCTTCGGAGAAAACGCCATACGATGAAATCGATGGGAATGCATCTCTGCATGGGCATGTGGGAAAAAGAATCTCTTACGGATTGGAGGTAGGGCGGCGTTATAGCGATACGGGGAATATTGTGAATGCCCAAGTGCTGAATGCCGCTTTCGAACAGGTCAATTTGCGAAGTTCCGCCGATTCCGGCAGGCACTCGGCGCAATTCGAAGCCACGCCCGCCATTTATTTTGGCCAAAAAGATAACGCCACCGGATATGCAAATCTGTATTTAAATTCTTCAAATAACCTCGGCGTAGGCGATTTAAGCCTCGTCGATCATGCGTATCGGCAGAAGAACCGATGGGCGTCGGCCAGCTTTACATATAACCATACGTTCAGCGCGAATGTAAGTAATGAATTCCAATTTTCCTATGACTCTGGATCAACAAAACAGTATTCGATCAATACAACTCCCGAGGTGGTTGTTACCGGAGCTTTTACGGGCGGCGGAAATTCGATCGGCAACAGCACGACGGATACGGACAATTTCACCATGAAAGATGTTTTGAGAGCGGTCCGTAAGAAGCACATGCTATCGATAGGCGTTGAAGCGCACGAGTATGAAAACAACAACATAATGGCCAATAACTTTAATGGCACGTATACCTTTACATCGCTGAGCGCTTACCAGATTATGATGCAGGGCCTTGCCGCCGGACTTACCGGCAGCCAGATTCGCGCCAACGGAGGCGGGGCCAGTCAGTTCCAGATTACGACGGGGAAAGATGCGGTTTCGGCTTCAGAGCCGGACATCGCGGGTTTTGCGCAGGACGACTTTGATGCGCGCAGCAATCTCGGCATCAGCTTTGGAGTGCGGGCGGAAGCGCAGAGAAGAACGGCGGGCGTGAGCATCGCTCCGCGGTTCTCTCTTAAATGGGGCATTGATGGAAGTGCGAACAAACCCGCCAAAACTTCGTTGCAGGTCAGCTTAGGAATTTTCTATGATCGTTTTCCGCTTGATTCAATCTTAGCGGTCGAGCGTTTTCAGTCGAACAAGACGACGCAATATATCTATACAAATCCTGACTTTTTTTCGACGGTCCCGACGAATTTAACCGGCGCCGCATCGGATGCAATACCGTCTTTGTATGCGCTCAGCTCGCACTTACATGCTTCCTATATGGTGCGGGAGAATGTCAGCATCTCCCGGCAAATCGGGAAGCAGGGCCACTTGAACGTGATGTTCTACCATTCGCTGGGGCAACGCCAGTATGACGAGCGGAATGTGAATGCGCCTTTTGCCGGAACCTACGATGTGAACGATCCAGAGAGTGGCGTGCGGCCGACGGGAAAGCTCGAAAACATCTTCGAATATGAATCCGAGGGCATGAACAAGGGAAGTGAAATTTATGTTTACTACATGGGCGGCGTGGGAAAGCATGTCACTTTATCCGGCGGTATAGATAGCAATTTCGCAAAGGGAGATAGCTTCGGAATGCCATCCAATCCCTACTCGCTAAAAGACGATTATGGACGGTCATCTTCCCGTTTGCCGGGTGGTCATTTTTGGGGAACCTTTACCGTACCGCATGTTGCCGCGATTCAGCCGCGGATGTTCTTCAATCCCGGATCGCTGATGAATATTACCGTGGGCGAAGATTTAAACGGAGACACTGTTTATAACGACCGGCCGGCATGGGCTACGAATTTGAATAGTTCGACTGTTGTCCGCACGAAATACGGTAACTTCGAAACGAGTCCGGCGGCGAATCAGCTGCGCATTCCTGTAAACATTGCGAATGGGCCATACCTCATCTATTCGGGGCTGGAGGTTTCCCGCTCCTTTACACCGCATTTTCTAGAACATTCAGGGGGAAAATGGAAGCCTTCGTTCCATACATCGGCCAGCGTGAATAACGTGCTGAACCATCCGAGCTTGAGCACACCGCAAGGCTCCTTGAGCTCGTCATTTTTCGGCAAGTCGACTTCGACCTCATCTTCTCCTAGAAACTTCATCTTTAGCGCCGGGATGAGATTCTAGCGCGAAGCTAGAGCCGGCAAGGCTAGTGATGCTTCGTTTTCCTGAAGTATTGAGTCTCAAAAACCGGCTTGAATGTCGCAGGCGTAGGCTCCGGGTTTGATGCGGCTGCCATTTATAATCAGGCCTGGATAATCGCGGAGGCTTCCGCGCAAAGGATTAGGAGAAAAATGGCGGATTTGGAAGGACGGATTGCGCTGATTACGGGCGCCGCGCAGGGGATTGGCCGCGCGATTGCCGAGGAACTGGCCGCGGCGGGCGCCAAGTTGGCTTTGGCGGATATGAACGAGGCCAAGCTGAAGGAAACAGTGGCCGAATTCACGGCCAAGGGCGTCGAAGCGGCGCCTTTTGTGATGAACGTTTCCGATCAGGAGTCGATCGAGGCCGGCGTGAAGGCGATTGTGGCGCACTTCGGCAAAGTGGAGATTCTGGTCAATAACGCCGGCATTACGCGCGACAATCTGATGCTGCGCATGAAGCGCGCCGATTGGGATAGCGTGATCGGGATCAACCTGACGGGCTCGTTTCTGGTGACGCAAGCGGTGTTGCCGTCGATGCTGAAAAACCGCTGGGGAAGAATTGTAAGCATCTCGAGCGTGGTGGGCCGTGCAGGGCAGGCTGGGCAGGTGAACTACTCGGCGTCGAAGGCGGGGCTGATCGGGTTGACGCGTTCGCTGGCGCGCGAGGTGGGTTCGCGGGGGATCACGGTGAATGCCGTGGCGCCGGGATTCATCGAAACGCCGATGACGGCGGTGCTCACCGAAGATCAGACCAAAGCCATGCTGGCGACGATTCCGCTGAACCGGAAGGGACAGCCCAAGGACATCGCGCAGGCGGTGAAGTTTCTGGCTTCAGAGGCGGCGTCGTACATCACCGGACACGTGCTGGATGTGAACGGCGGCATGTTCATGGGCGCGTAGCGCACTGATCCGAATTTGTGGAGAAACGAGCGAAGGCTGCCGCTAACGGGTGTTGGCGGTAGCCTTCGCTGTTTTTATTCCCTGTAAACCATGGGAAGAGATGCAGCCGAAGCGGAAAAGCCTCATCATCGGGGCGCTCTTCAAGCTCGGCGCGGTTTTTGCCGATAGAAAATGCGGAGGTCACGCATGGCGATACCGGCGCAAGCGCCCGGGTGTGCCCTGCCGGCCCCGCATGAGGTCGCGGGATGGGTGCGCTATGTGGCGCGCCAGGCGATTCTCGACCTGCATGGCAAGGTTCACGCCTATGAGCTGCTCTTTCGGGATGGTTCCGAGGCGGCATTTCGCGGGGATGGAAACCAAGCCTCCCGCATCATGGTGGACAATACATTGCTCTTCGGGTTGGGGAAGCTGACCTGCGGCCTGCCGGCCTTTGTTAACTGCACGGCCGAGACGCTGACCGGCGACTGGGTGCGGCTGCTGCCCGCCGGCATGACGGTGCTGGAGGTACTGGAAGACATTGAATTTACGCCGGAGGTGGTGCAAGCATGCCGACGCTTGAAGACGCTTGGATTCCGGCTGGCGCTGGACGATTTTGTTTGGCGGGCCGGCGTCGAGCCGCTGGTCAAGCTGGCCGATTACATCAAAGTGGATTTTGTGGCGACCAGCTACTTTGAGCGGCGCGCGCTGCTGGAGCGACTACACGACACGGCGGTGGCGCTGGTGGCCGAGAAGGTCGAGACCGAAGAGGAGTATCGCGAGGCCCGGGAATTGGGCTTCACGCTGGTGCAGGGCTATTATTTTTGCCGTCCCGTGCTGCTGGAAAACCGCAAGGTGCCGGCCAACCGGATGACCCAGATCGAAATCCTGAGCAAGCTGCAGGACGAGTCCGTCGATATGCATGAGTTGGCCGAGATGGTGAAGCGCGACACTTCGCTTACCTACCGGCTGCTGCGACTGGTCAATTCGCCGGTCTGCGCCATTCAGCAGGAGGTGCGGTCGGTGGAGACGGCGCTGGTCGCCGTTGGCCATGAAAGTTTTCGCCGGCTGGCTACGCTGGCTATCGCCAGCGAGTTGAACGAGGGCCGGCCGCTGGAGCTGCTGCGCATGGCCTTTGTGCGCGCACGGTTCTGCGAGTTGGCTGCCGAGTCATACCAACTGGACGGCACCGAGCAGTATCTGCTTGGTCTGCTGAGCCTGCTGCCGGCGATGCTGNNGCTGCCGCTGCGCAAGGAGATTTTGACGGCGCTGCAGGAAGAGACCGGAACCGCATGCTGCCTTCTCCGGTGGCTGAAGGGCCACGAACGGGGCGATTGGGCAACCTGCGATGCGCTGGTAAGTTCTTATGCGCTCAAGCGGGGCGAGCTTCTGCGCTGCTATGCCGAGGCGGCGATTTGGGCCGAGGCGGTACTGCGCCTGACTTGAAGATGGACACAGGCAGCAGTGTCCATCAAGTTCTCACGATGATTTGCCGATAAAGAAAAAGGAGATAAGCGTGGCCTCAGAGATCCAAACACCGGATTATCACAAGGGCGCAAGCTGTGTGCCCGCAGACGTTCGCTATGTGACGCGGCAGCCTGTCATGGATTTGCTGAGCAAGGTCTACGCCTACGAGCTGCTTTTCAGCGACGGTCCGGGAGCGATTCTGCGCCATGATCGCGAGTCGGCCGCGCTGACGATGATTGACAATACGGTGCTTTTCGGCCTGAACAAGCTGGCCAGCGGCCGGCCGGCCTTTGTGCCGTGCACGGCCGAGATGCTCTCTTCGACGCTGGTTGAGGTGCTGCCCGCGGAGATGACGGTGTTGGAGATCCGCCCTGGCATCGATTCTCCTGA
>PMHC01000263.1 GCA_003156495.1 Acidobacteriaceae bacterium | reverse complement strand
TCTTCGGTGCCGGTGACGGTGATTTTGTCGAAGACCAGATGCGCGCCGCGCAACCGCTGAACGCGCGCTTCAAGATAGCCGTGCTCCTGCACGATCGTAGCGCCCATTTTTTCTAGGCCCTTGATGTGCAGATCGATGGGCCGCCCGCCGATGGCGCAACCGCCGGGCATAGCCACGCGCGCCATGCCAGTGCGAGCGACCAACGGCCCCAGAACCAGAGAACTGGCGCGCATGGTTTTGACGATTTCATAGCGCGCCACCGGATCGGAGAGCGCGCGGAAACGAATGGCCAGAACGCCGCCGGAGGAAACCGCTACCTCGGCCCCCATGGAGGCCAGCAGCCGGCGCTCGGTCACGATGTCGTGCACCTGGGGAATGTTTTCAAGCGCCACCTCGTCTTCGGTGAGGATGGCCGCGGCCATCAACGGCAGCGCCGAATTTTTAGCGCCGGAGACGTGCAGTGTGCCCACAAGAGGATTGCCGCCGCGAATAACGAACTTGTCCATAATGTCTAACTTCGAACCACTGATTTTTCGCTTTTGAGCTTTTCGCGAAAGCCCTCGTCCAGGCGCGCAGAAAGAGCACAGCCGCGCAGGCATAAAAAGCGTGAGGCGAACTACTCGATCATAGTGTAAATGCGACAGCGGCTCCCACCAGGAAAGCGCCAAGAGACGCAAGAACGAGCGCCGGCGACGCGTTTTACGCCTATTAATGCCCGCAATTCAAACAAATCCCACGAAAGTAATGCGTATCGCGGCAAAATATTACCTCGGTTTTTCAAGAAGTTATGCTCTCGGGGCGATGAAGAAAGATGAAGAAGAGTGAATACGGTTGGAACAGCCGGAGCCCTCATGCTGACGGACGGATACTGTTACCGATCATGGAGAACCGCGTATGATGCTCACTTTGCTCCAAGTGATCGCGATGGTGGCAGTGGCCTTCTATTTATATCAGTGGAAAATTGGAGTGCGTCGCCGGAATGCGCAGTCATGGGACGCCTTGTTAGCCCGTCTGAGATCGGACTGGGGCGCCAGCGCCATATGCAATCAGTGCTGCGCCGAGAAAAATGCACACCGTTCTCCGCGCGCAAGATGGCGGCAGATTCGCGGCGCGCATGGCCTTTGGGCGATGCATCAAAACGCCGGCGTCATGCTGGAGATGGCCAATTACGCCCTGCGCCACTGCGCAGCGGTCAATCCAGAAATTCTCTCTAGCCTGCGCAAGGATGCGATACGCATCCAGACCTGCGTTCTGAAATCGATTGCCAGAATCGCCCTCGGCGCGGTGAGCGAAAGCATTTGTATCAGCGCGCTGCGCGCAGAATCGGCCTATGCCGAAATGGTGCTGCACATGACCGCGCTGCTGAAAGACAGCGCAGAAGAAATCGTGCCGGCCTTTGCCGCCGCGATGTAAAAGAAGTATCCACAACCCGCACGATAGCCCGCAAAAGCTAATTCACTGTGGCGTTTGATGAAACCAGATTGAGCGGCTCGATAAGCGAAAAGATAAGCGCCGTACCGGGTTTCAGATCGGCCTGCGGATGACTGACAAGCAGATGAACCGTAATCAAGCCGGCGCCGATGATGCCGCCCGCCAGCGCACCACCGGGGCCGGCCAGAGCGGCTCCCGTGATCACGCCCGCGCCCACGGCGCCCGTGTACTCGATGCCATCTTTCTTGGCGCGCGAACCGGCGTTGATCGTGCTCTCTTTGCCAATGCGGACATTGGAACCGGGAGCGGCGGTGGTCTGGGCGTAGAGCTGGAAGCGCATGCCGTCGGAGAGAATCACCGTATCCGGACGCAGGCGCATGGAGCCGCGACCGCCCGCCTCACCGGAGGAAACGCCGACCACCACGCCATCGATCTCGGCGCCGGCGGGGATCAGGACTTGATCGTTCTGCACGACGTCGAAGGCCACGCGCGTATGGAAGCGATCGCCATTCCGCGAATCAGCCGTCGAAAGACGATCGAGAAGACGCACGCGAATCGTCGTTCCCGCGGCCAGCTCGCCGGGGTGCATTGGCGCCGGATGCACGATGTCGCCATCGGGATCTTCGATTGCGCGATTGTTGAGCGCGGGTTGCGCTACGACCGACTCAGGCGCGACCCGCACGATGCCGTCGTCGGCATTGTCGTCGGCGACAGCGCCGGCGGAAGGTTTGGAAGGTACGGGCTGCGCGGCCTCAATGCTTTCCGGTTGCGCCGCAATGGCCGCCGCGGGCTCAGAAGCGGGTCTGGCCGCGTAAGGCTTCGCGGCGGAGGGTTTGGAGGGCGACACGCCCGCATCATTGTTGTTGATGACGATCGAATCGTCAGGAGGTGGATTTGAAGTTCCCTGGTAGGGGTCTTGCTGGCCTGTCGACTGCGCGGCCGCAGCCGCGGCGAACAAGACCATGTAGACAAAAATCGTCCGCTTCATCCCGAGCTCCTTTTTTGAGCGCCGAACTCTCCAGCGCCTGTACTAACCCGGTCGGAGAGGGAAAGTTCCGCGCTCGCGCCCCAACTGGAGCGTGTGAGCGTATGCTAAGCCAAGATAAGCGTAGCGTGCCTGGCTAACGGTCTGGTGAACGGTGAATCGAGTGCGCGCCTCGGACGGCAAGAATCAACAAGGTAACCCTTCCGTCTGAATTTCGATCGGCGACGTGCATGTGACCACCACCACACAGCGTCTGTACGCCAGATTTGCTAGAATCAAACGGGGTTAAAGCGCGGATTGAAGCGCTTGTTGACATTTTCGCTGGACGGGGAAGTCGTTTGTGCGCGAGCAGAAGCTTTTGAACACGATTCAAAGCGCCGCCGGAGAGCTTCTTGCCGTTGATCGCCGTCCGCAACTAAATGACCGGCTGCAGCACCACATAGTGAGGAGCGATATGACTGAGATTGTTGCCATTCGCGCCCGCGNNAGATTGTTGCCATTCGTGCCCGTGAAGTTCTCGACTCGCGCGGCAATCCGACCGTTGAGGCGGATGTGATTTTGGAAAGCGGCGCACAGGGCCGCGCAATTGTGCCTTCGGGCGCTTCGACCGGCGAGCATGAGGCCGTGGAATTACGCGACGGCGACAAGAGCCATTACCTCGGCAAAGGCGTACTGCAGGCCGTCTCCAACGTGGAGACCGTGATTGCGCCGGAGCTGGAGGGCATGGATGCCGCCAACCAGCGTCTGATCGACCAAACGATGATCGCCCTTGACGGCACGCCGAACAAGGGCAAGCTGGGCGCCAACGCCAT
>PMHC01000018.1 GCA_003156495.1 Acidobacteriaceae bacterium | reverse complement strand
GCATCTCGCTGCCAAACGGATACGCCTGCTGCCGCCAACCCTCGGCGCGGGCGCGCATTGCGGCCTCGAGCGTGTCGGCCTTGGCCGTCTCGCCCTCGTGCCGCAGATCGTCGAGCACGTTCACGAAGATCGTGCCCTCCATTTGCCCGAGCGAGGCCTGCCCTTCGGCATAGCGCAACATAGCCATGATCGTTTCATACGATTGGTTCAGATACCAGTCGGCCGCGTGATGCGTGGCCAGCCCCGGATGATTGCGCGCGATGCGGTAAAGCGCCCAATAGGCCGCGACCACATGCGGATAGTTATACGAGCGCCAGACGCCGGCCGCGTCCTCTTTTTTCCAGCTCTCCCAGGTTGACCAGTCGATCTTCTTGTCGTAAAAACCATCGGGCATGTTCTGCGGATCGTAGTAGAAGAGGCTGCGGCGCACGCCGTACTTCCGTGAACCGTCCTTATATTGCAACTGGCCCCAGAGAACGCCATCGACAAACTCTTCGAGCTGCTCGACCTGCTTTTTGTCGGGCCGCGCATACTCTTGCATGGCCGCGGCCAGCCAGGAACCCGCGCCGCCCTCATCGCTCAAGCCCGCGATCCAGACGCGCTGATCCTGCACCACCTGCGCATTCGCCTCGCGGTCGTAACTAATGATCGAAGGCGCGCGATGGAACGGATCGTCCTGCTTGTCAAACCATTGCCGGGTGAAAAGGAAATGGCCGAGGTCGTCGACGGCCTCACCGGCCGGCTTGATGACGCGATAGTGAATGCTCTCGGTCGAACCGTCGGCGTAAGTCACGACGATGCGCGCCCGCCCCCACTGCTTGCCGCGCAGCTTGTAACGCAGCCAGCCATGCGCCGTGCTTTCGTCCGGCGCGATCTCAATGGATCCTGCCGGTTCGGCGGCAATCGAGCGCACCGGCTGCGCCGCGTGCAGATAGAGCTGCGCGTCGATGTCCTCGGGCAGCACATAACCAGGAATGCCCACTGCCACCGGGCGGCCGGCCGCGATCAGCGTCTTTTCAATCTCACGAATCGAGGCGGAAACCAGAAAGCGCAAGCCGAAGGTGCGCGTTTCGCCGGGTGCGAGCACAAAGCTCGTCGCCGGATTCCACTCCTCCACGCCCTTCCACTCGTTCTGTTGATAGGCGAGCGAAGCGGCCATCCATTCGTAAAAACCCTCGAAGGTCTGCTGGCGCGGCGTTTTTTCCGCGAAGGGCTCGGCCTCACCCTCTTCGTGGCGCGATGCGTTGGCCAGCAGGCGATAGGCCTCGAAGGGCGTCTTGCCGTCAGGCACCACGACCAGTGCCGGCCCCTTGCCGTCCAGCCGCGTTACCTGCACGTAGCCGCCGTCGAGCGCGATCGATGGGTCGGAAAAGTTCGCGAGAGCGTGTGCCTCTTCAAGCGAGCGGCCGGTGAGCACATTGTTGAAGACCAGCGGAATGCCCAACGAGCCAATCTCGATGGCGTGCGTACCCGGATTGTGCAGCGTGAAACGCAGCACAAGATGGCCGTTTTCGACCGTCCAGATGCGCGTTGCCTGCAGCGGAAAATCGGCGGCGAAGGTCGGCGCCAGGTTGTCGCGCTCGAGCTCGCCCGGGTTTGGCGCCAGCGGTAACACCGGATGACGCTGCTGCGCCGTAGAAAAACTCTGCCAGTGCTCGTTACCTGCCGCGCGCAGCCGTAGATTCAGATCGCCCAGATGATAGTAACTGTCGACCGAGCGGGCAGCGAGCAGATCGAAGGGAGTGAAATCGTAGTTCTTCAGCGCACGCGCGTTCTTCGAGGCCGCCAGCGGCGCTTCGAGTCCCGCGACGGTGCCCGAAGATTTCATGAGCGTCA
This sequence comes from Acidobacteriaceae bacterium, assembly GCA_003156495.1. GTDB lineage: Bacteria > Acidobacteriota > Terriglobia > Terriglobales > Acidobacteriaceae > Telmatobacter. Next base: position 38,135 of record PMHC01000018.1, on the reverse strand, counting down.
GCATCAATTCCGGCGTCTGATAGCGGGCCATGCCTTGATCGAAGAGCGGTCCAGGATGCGGCGCGCGCCCGGCCGGGTAGTACTGGGCGGTCGCCAGCGGCAGCGCCGAAACCAGCATGGCTGACAGCGCGAGCGGACGGAAGAAAGAAGAGATCATGAAGGCCCTGCCAAGTAATGAATCGTCGCGGATCGAGCCGATCTTCCGGCCAATTTGTTTTTACCGCGTCGATATGGCCTGATTGTATCCAAACTTGTATACTTTGCGAAAGGCGTGTAAACGTTTTATTATTTGCGGAAATCATGTAAACGCTTTGGGGCACGCCTGAATTCCGTGCCGCGAAATGACAAGAAGCGAATCGCGCGGCGGGCAACCCTGTTTTCTCTCTTGATTTTTAACGATCCTTTGCGAGCTGCACCTATGAATGAGTGTTTTGTACCCGCGTCGATCACCGCGATTGATTCGCACACCGCCGGCGAGCCTACTCGTTGCGTGCTTTGGGATTTCTCCGAACTGGGAGGCGGTTCGATGGCCGAGCGGCTGGCCGTCCTACGCCGGGACTACGACCATCTGCGCCGAGCGATTCTCTGCGAGCCGCGCGGCTCCGATGTGCTGGTCGGCGCCTATCTGCTCGATCCGGTCGATCCAGCCTGCGCGGCGGGCATCATTTTCTTTAATAACGCCGGCTACCTGGGCATGTGCGGCCACGGCACCATTGGCGTGGTCAAAACGCTGGCCTACATGGGCCGCATCCGGCCGGGTGTGCATCGGTTCGAAACACCGGTCGGCGAGGTCGAGGCGGCGCTGGCGGCCGACGGCACGGTAACGATTCGCAACGTGCCTGCTTATCGCTATCGCGCAGCGGTGATGGTTGAAGTACCCGGCCACGGCCCGGTTACCGGCGACATCGCCTGGGGCGGCAACTGGTTTTTTCTGGTCGCCGATCACGGCAAGTCGCTCGCCATTGAGAATGCCGATAGCCTCACCGAATTCACCTGGGCAATTCGCCAGGCGCTGGGCGCGCAAGGCATTACCGGTGCCGAGGGCGCCGAAATCGATCACGTAGAACTCTTCGCCGCACCGGTCGAGGCGACCAACCAGAGCCGCAACTTCGTGCTCTGTCCCGGCAAGGTCTATGACCGCTCGCCCTGCGGCACCGGAACCAGCGCCAAGCTGGCCTGCCTGGCCGCGGCGGGCAAGCTCGCTCCCGGCGCGCACTGGCGGCAAGAGGGAATTTTGGGCACGGTCTTCGAGGGCTTCTACGAGCTGGACCCGGAGCAGCCTGAAAAAATTCTGCCGCGCATCGAGGGCACGGCCTCGGTGACGGCCGAAAGCCGGCTGATCTTCGAGGACGGCGATCCCTTCCTTCTAGGAGTGCCCGCATGCTTCTAAAAAACAAGCAGAGCTACGACGTGGTGGTAATCGGCGGCGGCATCGTCGGCGCCAGTTGCACGCTGGCTCTGGCGCGCTCGGGGCTACGCGTGGCGGTGGTTGAAAAAGAATGCTGGGGTAGTGGCGCAACCGCTGCCGGCATGGGCCACCTGGTCGTACTCGACGGCAGCGAAGCCGAGTACGCACTGAGCAGCTACTCGCAGACCCTCTGGCATGCGCTGGGACCGAAGCTGCCCGCCGGCGCGGAGTTTTGTTCGCCCGGCACGCTCTGGGTGGCCGCCGACACAGAAGAAATGGCCGAGGCCGAGCGCAAATTCCACTATCTCGACGACCGCCATCTGCCCGCCAAGTTGCTAACCGCCGCGCAGCTCATGGCCGAAGAGCCCGAGCTGCGCGCGGGCCTCGCCGGCGGCCTGCTGGTACCACGCGACTCGGTGGTTTTTCCGCCGGTCGTCGTCTCCGCCATGCTTGAAGAAGCCGCGAAGCTGGGCGCCACCTTGCTGCTCGGTTCGGCCTGCACGCACCTGGGCAACGGCGAGGCGCGGCTGGCCGATGGCTCGACCTTGCACGCCTCGCGTCTGGTCAATGCCGGCGGCGCGCAATCAACTTCCTGCATGCCCGGCCTGCCGGTCAAGCCGCGCAAGGGCCACCTTGCGGTTACCGACCGCTACGCCGGATTTCTGCATCATCAGGTTGTCGAGCTGGGCTACATGAAGAGCGCCAAGCAACTCACGGCCGAGTCGGTGGCCTGCAACGTTCAGCCGCGCATCACCGGGCAGATTCTCATCGGCTCATCGCGCCAGTTTGGACAGCAAGACGCCGCGATCGACCACGCGCTGCTGGGCAAAATGCTGCGCCGCTGCATGAGCTATCTGCCGGGCTTGGCCAAATTGCAGGTGATTCGCTCCTGGACCGGCTTCCGCGCCTCGACCCCCGACAAGCTGCCGCTGATCGGACCCGACCCGCGCGACAACTCACTCTGGCTGGCCACCGGCCATGAGGGACTGGGCATCACCACTTCGCTGGCCACGGCCCAACTAATCGATTGCGAGATTACCGGCCGCGCTCCGGCCATCGACCCGGCGCCGTATCTACCGGCCCGCTTGCTCGATCCCAACACATCTCTATTGAACCATCAGGAGGAGCTTCTATGAACTGGACTGGCGTTATGCCCGCTATGACCACCGCTTTCACCCCTAACGACATGCTCGACACCGCCTTCATCGCACGCCACGCGCAGTGGCTCATCGAGAATGGCTGCACGGGCATCATCANNGGCGCCGGTGGTGGCCGCCATCTCCGCGCTGTCTACGACCGAAGCCGCCGAGCTGGCCAAGATGGCCGAGGGCGTGGGCTGCTCGGGCCTGATGGTGCTGCCGCCCTATGTCTACCTGGGCGACTGGCGCGAAACCAAGGCACACGTCGGCGCGATTCTGAAGACCACCAAGCTCGAAGGGCTGCTCTATAACAACCCGGTCGCTTACGGTACGGACTTTTTGCCCGCGCAGATCGCCGAGCTCGCCGCCGAATTTCCGAATCTGGCCGCGGTTAAGGAATCATCGACCGACGTGCGCCGCGTGACGGCCATTCGCGCCCTGATCGGCAATCGTCTGGCGATCTTCGTCGGCGTCGACGACAGCATCGTTGAGGGCGTCAGCGCCGGCGCCACCGGATGGGTCGCCGGTTTGGTTAACGCCTTCCCGCGCGAGTCGGTTGAGCTCTTCAAGCTGGTCAGCGCCGGCAAAAAGCAGGAGGCCTTCGAGCTCTATCGCTGGTTCCTGCCCTTGCTGCGCATGGACACGGTGCCCAAATTTGTGCAGTTGATCAAGCAGGTGCAGCAGGAAATCGGCGTCGGTTCGGCTCGCGTGCGCGCGCCGCGTCTGGCGCTGGTGGGCGCCGAGCTGGACGCGATGCGCAAGATTGTCGCCTATGCGCAGGCCAATCGCTCGAAAACCGCCGTCGCCAGCACGCCGCTGAACCGGTAGGCTTCGCACAGGCAAACTGAAATCGACACGGGATTCGCACCGCTTTCTCTCTCGACGGCGAATCCCGTTCGTTGCAATAGTGTTTCTTGGTACGCAAAAAAAAGAGGAGTGGCATGGAACTGACAGGACGTTCGTTCATCGGCAGACAACGCGGCGCGGGCGAGAGCGCGGCTTTTTATGGAATCAATCCTTTGACCGGAGCGCGACTTGAGCCGGGCTACGCCGAAGCCGGCGACGATGAAATCGAGCGGGCCGTGCAGTTGGCCGCTCAGGCCGCCGCGCCTTTTGCCGCAGCCTCGGGTAAGCAGCGCGCGGCGTTGCTGCGCCGCATCGCCGCCAATCTTGACGCCGTTGCAGAACCGCTCGTCGAGCGCGCCCACGCTGAAAGCGGCCTCTCCCTCCAACGACTGCAGGGCGAAACGGCGCGCATCACCGGCCAGTTACGTCTCTTCGCTTCGATTCTCGAAGACGGTTCTTGGGTGCGCGCGCGCATCGACACTGCCCTGCCCGACCGCAAACCGATGCCGCGCCCGGCGCTGCGCTCGCTGCTCCGTCCGCTTGGTCCCGTCGTCGTCTTCGGCGCCAGCAACTTCCCGCTGGCCTTTTCAACCGCTGGCGGTGACACCGCCGCCGCACTGGCCGCCGGTTGCCCGGTGATCTTCAAAGCCCATCCCGCCCATCCCGCGACCGGCGAAATCGTAGCCGTCGCGATTCAGCAGGCCATAGCCGCCGAGCAACTTCCCGAAGGTGTCTTTTCCTTGCTCTACGGCCTTGGCAATAAGCTGGGACTGACGCTCGTGCTGCATCCGGCCGTGCAGGCCGTGGCCTTTACCGGCTCGCAGCGCGGCGGCCGCGCGCTGATGGATCTGGCCGCCAGCCGGCCACAGCCTATCCCGTGTTTTACCGAAATGTCGAGCGTTAATCCGCTCTTCGTGTTGCCCGAACTGCTCGCCGCCGATCCGGAAGGCTTCGCGCAAAATCTCTTCGCCTCCTTCACCCTCGGCTCGGGCCAGTTCTGCACCAAGCCGGGCCTGATCTTCTGGACGAAGATGACTGGAGCCGAAGCCTTTGTCGCGCATCTGAAAAAACTGGTTGCCAACGCCGCGCCGCTACCGCTGCTAACGCCAGGCATCGCCCAAGCCTATACACAGCTCACCGGCGAGCGAGCCAAGCAAGCCGCGCGCGTGGCTGAGGCCAAAAATTCTGGCGAAGCGCCGTTCTGCCACGCCGCGCCGCATCTCTACAGCACAACGCTGGCTGATTTTCAAGCGCGGCCCGCGCTGGCTGAAGAAATCTTCGGCCCGACGACGCTGCTGATCGAGTGCCCCGATCTGGCCAGCTATGTGCGCGCGGCCGGCGCGCTTGACGGCCAGTTGACCGCAACCCTCTTCGGCACTGAAGCCGACCTGGCCGCGCAACGCGAGTTGATTGACGTGCTCGCCACCAAAGCCGGCCGCGTCATCGCCAACGCCTTTCCGACCGGCGTCGAAGTCTCGCACGCAATGGTGCATGGCGGCCCCTATCCGGCGGCCTCCGACGCGCGCTTTACCTCCGTCGGCACGCGGGCCATTGACCGCTTCGTGCGCCCGGTCTGCTACCAGAGCCTGCCCGATGCGCTGCTGCCGGCCGAGCTGCAAGACGCCAATCCGCTTGGCATCCTTCGCCTCGTCGACGGCAAAGAAACCCGCGCGGCCATTGGCTAAACTGGCAGCGTTTGCGCAATAAAAAGGGGAGCCGCCTGGGCTCCCCTTCATCTTTCATACCGGTCGCACGCTACCAGCTTCCGCGCTCGCCAAAAATGTCGATGACGCCGGTCGGGGCATTTTCACAGTCGCTGTAAAGTCTTTTCCAACCCATATTTCCACTACACCATCGGTGAAAATGCTTTAAAGACAAAAAAGAGCCGTACTCCGGGAGGAAATACGGCTCGCATTCAGTATTCAGTGTTCAACAGCAGGCCCCCATCATCTGGAGGCCCGCTGTATCTTTTAGAATTCGACCGTGAGTCGAACATCCATCGAACGAGGACTGTTGCTAGGACCGCTCTGCTCGCCGAAGGTCGTGCTCTGCGCCGAAACGTCCATCAGCGTACCCGTGTTGCCAAATACCGGGTGGTTCCACGCATTTTGCGCTACCCCCTGGAACTTGACCCGGGCTTCCCGGTATAGCGGAAATTCCTTGGTCAACGAAACATCCTGATAGAACCCATGCGGACCATACAGGTACGGAATCGCGCCATAAGTGCCCGCCGTGGTGTTGGAGTTGATGTAGTTACTGTTGGCGCCGCCGATCGTTGACGATGTCAGATACTTCGGATCAACCATTAGCACATAGGAGCTTGAACCATTCAAGTTTGCTTGCTGCGACTTCGACAGGCGGTGAACGCCTACCGCTTTCTGCAGCTTGCGCACCGCCATCCGAATACTCGTTGTAGGTGTCCCATCCGCCCGTCATTTGCGTCGGTGTGCCGGTCTGTATGGTCACAATAGTGCCGACCGTCCAGTTGCCTGCCACGCGGCTCAATATATTGTCGCTATTCAGCCACTGCTTGCCACGCCCAATCGGCAGCGCGTACGTACCGTTGATGTGGATTACATGCCGGATATCGAAGTTCGCCGGACGATAATTCATGTGCAGGTTATGCAGTGTCATCAGCGGACTGTGACCAACTCCGCCGCCGGCGCTGCTGCCGCCGCCATTGCCCAGAGTGTGCGACCAGACGTAGTTGGCTTCCACCTGCAACCCATGCCACTGCTGCTGGCGGAAGTCCACCTGCATCGACTGGTAAGTCGAGTACCCCATGCCCGTCAAATATCCCGTCGAATTGCCGCCGGAATAAGGATTCGCCTGGAAGAAGTTCAGTGGATAGTTTCCTGACCCCGTATAACCGAAGACCGAGGTGCAAGGCGTAAAGGCCGAGCCCAGCAGGTTGCACAACGGATAGCCGTATCCATCGTTGTTCACCAGAGAATATGCCGTCGTTCCCGCCGCGCCATTCGCTACCAGGTTGGTGTAATAGTTGTTTGAAAAGTCCGGTGACTCGCCATAGCCGTCCGTGCCTTCGTTCGAGAACGCTTGCGTCAAAATCGGCAGCGCCACGTCGCCCGAGTAACCCAGATTACCAAACGGCGCACTCGCCAGCGTCATCGTAGGATTGGCGGACTTCAAGTTCGCGTAGTTGATCTTCTGGTTCTGCTGCGCTTTCTGAAACTCCGACGAAAAACCATTCTCGAAAATGTTGACTTCGTTCGGATTGATGGCCAGCCACTGGTGATAAGAACGGTTTGCCACATAGCGGACTTCGATCGCCCGCGTGTTGCCCAACTGGCGCTGGAACCCGAGGTTCCACGAGATAATGTCAGGCTCCGGAATATGCGGGTCCATGCCATTGATCGCCGGCTGGCTCAGATACGTATAGGACGACTCGGGAGCTTCCGTTACCCAGCTCGTCGGAGAAGTAACAAAGTTGTCGCTCACCGCCGTGCTCAGATAATTGCTTCCCGTCACGCTCGACAACTTCACACTGCCTGCCTTGAAGTAGCCCTTTGTCGAGGCCGAACTCGCTGTGTAGCTGGAGCTGTTGTAGAAGAACGAGCCCCAGTCCGACGCGTAATCCCAATACGTCTGGTAGGGTTCGGTAAAACGCTTCAGCGAAATGCCGCTCCGGATCGTCGTCTTCGATCCGCCCAGCAGCCTGCCCAGAAAACCGTCTTCAACCAATGGATTCCAGGCCAAGCCCAGTTGCGGCTGCGGCGTCACACGCCACGGCGCGTACGCATGCGGATTCAGCTTGTACACCGGGTCCATGTTGCCATTCATTACGCCCGGCTGGAAAAGCTGCCCCACCGCCGTCGGTCCATAGATCGAGTCTGGAGCCACGTTGTGATAAGCGCCGGTCAAGTCGTGATTGTCGCCCGTGAAGTCCCAGCGTAGTCCGTAGTTGATTGTCAGGTGCGGAGTCACGCGCCACGAATCCTGCGCGAATAAACCCCACGCCAACGAGACTTCATCCAGGTTGTAACCGCCCACACCCGTGTTATACGTCTTAGTCGCCTGCGAATACGCGTGCTGGGTGGTGATGGACGTTACTCGGCCGGTCAGCGTTGCGTAAAGATTCGCCGCTTCGCTCTGCTGGCTCGAGGTCGAATTCGGCAGCGTCGCCGACGTAAATGCGTTCTGCGCCGGATCGGCCGATGCCATGCCCAGATCGATGTTCCAGTATCCGAGCGGCGGATTCCAGTAGTGATCCTGTTCGTGATAGCCCGAAACGCCGAATTTGATCGTATGCGACTTCTTCTGCCAGCTGACCGTGTCGGATAGCACGACCATCGGATACTCTCTGCTCTGCGGCGTGTAATACTGCTGGCCCGAGCTGCCCAACGCCCAGTAGATGTAGGGGTTTGATGCGTAAGCCTTTGTCGCTGAGCAACTGAAGCATGCCTTGTTGTAGTTGAATCCGGCGCGAAATTCGTTAATCAGGTTCGGCGTTGCGTTCCAGTCCAGCCGGTAGCTCATGATGTAGTTCGAAGCGGTATAGCCGGTGTTCTGTCCCGCGAATGAAGAACCGGGCATATAGGGTCCGTAAACATGCGGCTCTGAAACTGACGACATCATCCACGACAGTCCCATGCGCACCGTCGGTGACATGTTGTAGTCCAAGCGAACCAGCGGATAATAGCGGTGCGTCGGGCTGTCTACCTTCCAGCTCAGCGAGTTTACGTTAGAGTCGCTATTGCTCGTCGTTAGCTTGCCCGCCGGAATCGCATTGCTGTTGATCAGTGAGATCTCCGACGTGACCGCGGAGTCTGCCGCGTCCGTCACGCCTTGCCCCTGGGCCAGCGTGTACACGTTTGCCGTGCTCGTTTGCGTGTTGCCGTTCGCGTCCGTCCAGATATAGCTGAAATTTCCAGCCTGCGCCGCCGACGATAGCGTCGTGGCCGATGACGTGTAAGAACCCGGAATCGTGCGCTTGGCGAACGTACCATAGAAGAACAGTTTGTTCTTGAGCACCGGACCACCCACACTCACGCCCCAGTCGGTATAGATCAGCTTGTCCTTGCGGATACCGGAGGCGTTGTTCGCCCAGCTATTGGCATTCAAACCGTCGTTTTGCAGATCGCCAAAAGCTTCTCCGTGAAACTTGTTGGTACCGCTCTTCGTCACAAAGCTGACCTGCATGCTGTTCTGTCCGAAGCCCTGATCCACATCGATCTGATCGGTCTGCACCGACATTTCGGAAATATTTTCGATGCGCGCCGAAACTCCGGCGCCTACAATGCCATTGCCCTTGCTGCGCGTAGCCGACTGCGGCACGCCATCAACATCAGAACCGCCATCCATCGAAACCTTGCCATTCCAGCTTCCATTGCCGCCGGAAGAAGATTCTCCAGGTATGCCTGCGTATCCGGGCACCAGCGTCGCAAAAATCGAAACATCGCGCCCTACCATCGGTAGATTCTGGATGAATCCCGGATCGATAACTGTAACCAGTGAATTCTGCGTCGTCTCAATCAGCGGCGTCGCCGAGGAGGTTACCGTCACCACTTCCGATGATGCGCCAACCTTTAACTTCACATGCAAATCCGTGGTCTGCGCCGCCTGCACGGTGATATCCTGCAATACCGTCGATTCGTAGCCCGCTCTGGAAACCGACAGCTTGTAATGTCCAATCGCCAGATATGGAAAAACGGCATTGCCGACAGACTTCGTTTTTGCATAATGCGTATCGTTGGTCGCCAATGCCACCAAAGTTAGATCGGCGTCAGGAACCACACCACCGGTCACATCTTCCACCGTGACCGAAACTGTGCCTTGAGATCCGGACTGCGCCCTGCAGAGCGTTGCAATCCCTATCAAGACCAGAAACATGCTCAACCAAAGCGTTAAGTTTCTATATCGTTGCATCGTCTTTGTCCCCCCTCCAAAATTTGGTAAATAGCGCTGCGCTAAGGATGCGTTTGATTGACTTTTATCAACAGATGGGCAAACGTTTACTCGTGCTTATTGAACGTATGCACCGTTGTCTACATCAAGTGGATACGATTATGTATTTTTATCTGCATCCGACGCAAGAGATTTTTACTGTTTTTTTTTGCGTGCTTCACAAAAATACACGCCCAAAACAGCACCTTTTCGGCCACTCTGAAAAATCACTTTTGGTTTGTTGCAGTTGCGCCTTTCTTGTTCCACACCGGCTACCGCACCTCCCGCAGGTTCGACAAAAAAAAATTCAGCAGCTTGCGCTCACTATGCGCCCCGCTCGCGCCGTGTCCGCCGCACGCACCTCCCAGACGCCACGCGTAATCTACCGTTGCACCGCACACCTCTGCCCGTCGTAGAGATGTATAGATAGATGCTCCCCTCATCTTGCTCCGACGCCGACACAATCGGCTGGCCTTCTCCCAAATCCACGCACAAACACCTAGTTCCTGTTGTTTTCTTCTCCCGCCATCGTCGCCACCGTAGCTGGAAACACTGGTGGACGCCGGTCGCGTTTTTGCCAACCAAACAGAAACTCCGCCGCCGCGCCGCACACCCGGCCCTGGCAGGCGCCCATTCCGACGCGCGAGCGCAGCTTCGCATCGCGCCATCCGCTGCGTCCGCATAACGCCACATACGGAACATCCTCGCAGCGGCAGACCAGCGTATCAGCCTCGGGTAGCAAGCGCAGCTCCGGCCGCAGCGCAAACGCCTCTTCCAACCGCCGCGCAAACTGTTTCTGTTTTTTAAGGCCGCGCTGCAGGGCTTGCACCCGTTGCGCGTCTCTCGCCGCGGCCCATCCGGCAATCTGGCCTTCCAACAGAGCCTTGTCTAAACCGCCCACGCCCGTCAGCTCGCCAACGCAAAACACGTTCTCACACGAGCTTTGCTGCCGCGCATCCACCTGTATCAGGCCCTCTTCCACGCGACATCCCAGCAGTAGCGGCAGCTCCAGATTCGGCACCAGATTGAAGCCGCAAGCCAGCAGATCGCATGCCACCGTCCACTGCCGCCGCCCGTTCGTCAATACCACGCGTTCCAGCTTTCCGGCGCCCTCGGCCCGCGCCACCCAGCAGTTCGTACGGTACGGCGCAAACCGCGACTGCAGTTGATACTGCACGCCCTCCGCCAGCTTTCCGGCATGCCGCCACAATCCCGCACCAAAGCGCACCAACCGGCGCAGTGGAGCCTGTTCGCATACCGCAGCCACCTGCGCGCCGTGCGTGCGCAAGCTCGCGGCCACCGCCAGCAGCAGCGGACCGCTTCCGGCCACCACCGCCCGCCGTCCCTGCACCTTCAGCCCAGCTTTCAGCAGTGCCTGCGCGCCGCCCGCGCCCATCACGCCCGGCAGCGTCCAGCCCGGAAACGGCAAAAAACGCTCGCGCGCCCCCGTCGCCACAATCAATTTGTCAAAGAGGAGATCGCATCCGCCCGACGCGCCTTCCAGCCGCAGCCGCTTCTCCGCCGCAAGATCCACCACCCGCAGGCCGTTCCACACCGTGGCCTGCGTCGCCTGCAAACGTGCCAGCCAGCTTCGCGCCCGGCCGTTGCTCTCCGTTTGCCCGCGCCAAATTTGTCCGCCCGCCGCCGGATTGTCGTCCACCACGCACACCCGCAGGCCGGCCTCGGCCGATACCGTCGCCGCGGCGAGGCCGCCCGGCCCCGCGCCCACCACCACCACATCAAATTGCGCCGTCATCCCGTCACGACCTCCATGCCCGGCTCGCACTGCCGCCGGCAGGTTGTCTGCTGCGCCACGCCGTCAATCGTCGCCCGACACTCCATGCAGATGCCCATACCGCAAAACGGCCCTCTCGGCTCGCCGCTCACCGAGGTACGCGACAGCTTGCCCGTTTTCAAAATCGCCGCCGCCACACTCGTACCCCGCGCCACGCGTACCGTCTCTCCGTCGATGGTTAAGCTGATCTCTTCCGCCATCTCTACTTCATCTCCTGTATCCGGCTTTCTTCTGCGCGTGAATCAAGCACACTCGTAGTTCCATATTGCATTCATTTTTGTATATCATAGGCCCAGCAATCTTATTTCATGCTTACGCGCAGCTTTCTAGGAGGTTCGCGGTGCCTCATCTTCGTAGTCTTGTCCTTTGTGTACTTTGCGCTCCGGTCTTCTCTCCGGTCCTTGCCTCGGCAGCCCCCATCACGCCCGCCCCGGCCCATTCCGTGCAAACGCTCATCGAGCGCTACAATACCGACCGCAATCTCCTCTTCAACGTTTATACTGACCCGCTTTCCCCGACCACCCAGTCCCGCTTTGCACGCCTCGACGCCGACGCCAAGCACGATCTCGACGCCGTCGATTTCGCCGCCCTCAACCAGGAAGGCAAAGTCGATTACCTGCTGCTTAAAAACTTTCTCGCCCGCGACAGCCACGCGCAAACCTTAGCCGCCACGCAGTGGAAACAGGTCTCTACCTTCCTGCCCATCGCCGCCGATGTTTTTGCCCTCGAAGACGACCGCCGCGCCGTTTTGCGCCCAGATGGTGAAAAAACCGCCGCCCGTCTCGCCGCCATGGCAACCGCGCTCGACGCTCGACGCGCCGCGATCGAAAAGACACTCGACTCCTCCGTCAGCCGCCCCAGCCGCATCGACGCTTGGCGCGCCGCCGACGATCTCGATCAGCTCCGCGAACAGCTCCATCGCTGGTTCGACTTCTATAACGGTTACGATCCCGAGTTCACCTGGTGGGTCGCCACTCCTTATAGGCACTTCGATGAGGTCGCCAAAAGCTACGTCCTCTTCCTGCGCGAAAAAGTCGCTGGCGTCCCCGCCGGCGATAAGACCACCATCATTGGCACCCCCATTGGCCGCCAGGCTCTGCTCGATCAACTCTCCGACGAAATGATTCCCTACACCCCGGAAGAACTGATTGCGATGGCCCGCCAGCAAATGGCCTGGTGCCAGCGCGAGATGATCCGAGCCAGCCGCGAAATGGGTTACGGTGATGACTGGCACAAGGCGCTTGAAAAAGTGAAGGACCACTACGTCGCCCCCGGCGAGCAGCCGCAGATGATCTACAAGCTGGCCAAGCAGGGCGAGGAGTACGTCGTCAAAAACAATCTGGTCACGGTGCCGGCCCTGGCCAGTGAAGGCTGGCGGACCGACATGATGACCTCCGAGCAGCAGTTGGTCAACCCGTTTTTCACCGGTGGCGACACCATCAACATCAGCTATCCGACCGACTCGATGACCTATGCCCAGCGGCTGATGAGCATGCGCGGCAACAACTACGGCTTCGCACATGCGACCGTCTTCCATGAGCTCATCCCCGGCCACTGGCTGCAGATGTACTCGATCGCCCGCAACCGCCCCTATCGCCAGTTGTTCGACACGCCCTTCTGGGTTGAGGGTAACGCGCTCTACTGGGAGCTAACCTTGTGGGATCGCGGTTTCAACACCACGCCCGAGGAACGTATCGGCGCGCTATTCTGGCGCATGCACCGTTGCGCGCGTATCGTCTTCTCGCTCAGCTTCCACCTGGGCAAGATGACCCCCGAGCAGGCCACCGATTATCTGGTAAACGAAGTTGGCCACGAGCGCGACAACGCCGCCGCCGAGGTGCGCCGCTCCTTCAACGGAAGCTACAATCCGCTCTACCAGTGCGCCTATCTGCTCGGCGGCATGCAGTTCCGCGCTCTGCGCGAAGAGATGGTCGACAGCGGCAAGATGACCGACAAGCAGTTTAACGACCGGGTTCTTCAAGAAAGCGAAATGCCGGTCGAGTTGCTGCGCGCGCTTATGGAAAACCAACCGCTCACGCCGGAATATAAGCAGAGCTGGCGCTTTCTCGATGCGCCGGTGAATCAGGCGCGATAGAAAGAGCCACTTGCAAGGCTCCTCATAACCATGGTTCGAACTACCTTATGCGGCGTCGGCTCTTCATGCGACGGTATGACTCGCACTTCATGAGTGCAACCTGTGGAGCCCGTTGCGGGAAATCCGCTCGGCGGGTTCTACAAGGGGGGGACAGGCACAAGCGACCTCAATCGCGAGACCTGTCCCTACCCACCACTCGATTGTTTGGGAAAACCTCGTCGAGATGATGGGTAGACGTGTAACGGACGGCAGCATGCTCCGGCTGATCGGCAAGTGGATCAGTGTGGGTGCCTCGACGGCGGCAAGCTGATTGTGAGCAAGACAGGAACCGGCCAGGGCCAGCCAATTAGCCCGCTTCTGGCCAATATCTACCTGCACCACGCCAGGAAAACGCCGCAGGCTCCAGGAGACGCCTCAGACCCCGGCCTGGCGGAAGGCCACGAGATCCCGTCGCCATGGCAACTTCCCGTTCGTAACCCGGCATAGCCAGAACCCAACAGGCATAACATCGAAAAGTTGGACTCCTCTCCGCAGTTACTCCGAAGATCATAAACACAGGCGATTACGCGTAGCACAAAAAATATTCTGCCAGACACTTTATGGGTACAACGATTGGAGCCGGCGGCATTAGTACTACAGTTGTAACTAATACATTAGCTTCATCTCAAATCCTTTGCCCTCATCTTGCATGGATGCCGTAATACGATGCTGCTTGACATCGAAAGCAGTTGGCAGCAAAGCACCGCCTTTACCATCCAGGTGGGTAACAGTTGCATGGCTTGCAGCCTTTGTTGCGCCGTAAATTTCTACAGACACTTGCTTCCACCATGGAGCGAAGCTCCCGGATGCCGGCGCAACACGAACTGAAATTCCATCAGGCATCAGTTGGCAGGTAAATGCAGCGCGAAAAAATACGCCCTGCTTGTAAGCGAAGCTCACGCCATCGTCGAGATAGAGGCTGCCGCTACACTTCTCACCAGAGTTTGTGGGCGGATACACGCGCAAGATCAGCGGACCGTTGGGCCTTTCGTCAGTGCTTTGGACGAGCGGTTGCTCGGGAATGATCGCGCCCGCGCGCACAAAAATCGGCAGCGTATCAAGCTCGCGGTGAAGGCGAACTTCTGTTGGATGCTTGCCGTCAGCGCCACCCTTTGCCGGTTCGATTCGCGCGCCGGTCCAATAGTCATACCAGCCGACGGGCGGCAAGGCGATCATGTAGTCGTCCAACTCGTCGGGAAACGGAGCTTCCGCAATCAGCAGGTCAGCACCGAGCAGAAACGCATTGCCCGCGCCGAAATCGAGCGGACTGCCATTAGCGTCCGGCCAGGGAAATTCCAGAAATAACGGTCGCATCATCGGTACTCCGGTACGGCTCATTTCTTCTGTCGTCGTGTAGAGATAGGGCAGCAGTCGATAGCGCTCTTCAATATAACGGCGGCGTAGATTCACATCTTCGGGAGTCCCGTTTTCCCACGGCTCTTGCGGATGCGTGCCAGAAGCGGAGTGATCGCGATCGATCGGCTCAAATGCGCCGACCTCGAGCCAGCGTGTAAGTAAATCCGGCTGCGGCGAGCCGGCAAATCCGCCAACATCGGCTCCGCTTAATGCAAAACCGCTCAACCCCAGATTGAGCAGTTGTGGAATGCTTTGACGCAAATGATTCCACGTACTGGCATTGTCTCCAGTCCAGGTGACGGCATAGCGCTGCCCGCCGGCAAAGCTGGCGCGTGTCATTACAAAGGGCCGCAGATTCGGCGCGAGATTAAGCAGCCCCTCGTAAGTGCCGCGACTGTTTTCCATACCGAAGATGTTATGTACTTCAAGATGCGAAGCTATGCGCGAAGCAAAGCCTGGTTCCTCGATGTGATGCTGCACATCGTCCGGCATGGTTTTTGAGGGAACGTCGAAGACCGAAGGTTCGTTCATGTCATTCCAAAAACCGGCGACGCCTTTGTGAACAAAATCAGCGTAGAGCGTTCCCCACCAATCGCGTGCGGCCTGCCGCGTAAAGTCCGGGAAAACCGCTTTGCCGGGCCAGACCGTACCAACAAAGGTCGAGCCATCGGGATTTTTCACGAAGTAGTCCTTCGTCTGGCCTTCGTCATAGGGTTTGTAGTTCGCTCCGGGAAGATCGGCGATGTGCAGATCGGTAATGAGCACCGTCTTCAGATGCTGTGCCTTCAAATCCTGAATCATCTGATCGAAGTGCGGAAAGCGTTCCGGATCGACCGTGAAAGGACGGTTTTTTAACTGATAATCGATGTCGAGCCAGATCACGTCGGTCGGAATGTGCTCGCTGCGCAAGCGATCGGCGATGCGCCTAACCTCCGACTCCGGATAGTAGCTATAACGCGATTGCTGAAACCCCAGCGCCCACAAGGGAGGCAGCGGCGTGTGTCCGGTTAGCCACGCCCACGACGCAAGCACGGCCTTAGCGTCTGGACCGTACAGAAGATAGAAATCAAGCGGCCCATCCTCGGCGCCAAAGGAATAAGCATCGCGATATTCCTTATTGAAGTCGAAACTCGTACGCCAGGTATTGTCGAGAAAAATGCCGGTCGAAATTCCTCCGCGATAAGTAATCAGAAACGGAATGGATTTGTAAATCGGATCGGTCGATTCCTGCCAACCGAAAGAATCCGTATTCCAATTCGCAAAGGATGCATTGCGACGATCAAGAGGACCAGGCTTGTCACCTAGTCCGAAGTAATGTTCGTCCTCGGGCGAGCGCAGGTAAACGCGGAACGCGTGCTCATGGTACTCGATCGGCCGCGGCGAAAAATTTTCGACGATCACGCGACCTTCTAGATCAGTAACCCGCAACGACATAGGATCGCGATGAATCGTCACGCGCAGCTTAGCGGTTTTGAAGCCAACATCCGCGTTAGTATTTTCCGCAATCACATTGACCGCGTCAACTCGCGACGCCGTCAATACGGTCCAGGAGGCATCCTCCGGAAACCGACCGTCGGGAGCGACACGCACGCGCAGCAGATCGTCGCGCAGCGCGGTGATATGCAGCACTGCGGCGCCCGCGCGAATTGTAATGCCATTTGCCAGCGGCTGAACAGCGGTTACACGATCCAGACGGACGAAATCCGGCTGGAGATGAACCTCGGTCGCCGTTGCAACAACGCTAAAAAATAAAATTGCAAGTATGACAAGCGACAAGCGCCATGCCTTTAACACTCCACACCTCCTGCAGCCGCAACCGGAATAATCATCGCGCGGTTGCCGTGGCCTTTTCTTCTGGCGTACTTATCGCACGCTCAACACTGTCAGACTTTCCGCCGGCGCCGTAATTTTCAACCCACCGCCGCTGATTTCAATAGCAACGCTTGGCGTGGGAACAAGCGTTTGAAACTCAGTGCAACCAGCCAATACGGTATGGCCGGAAGCAATTTCCGCCGTCTTGGCGACTCCGGCTTGATTCACAATCACCAGGATACGTTCTTGCGAGCGATCCGGTTTGCATCCTGACGAATCGTATGCGCGCGCATAGACGAACAACGCGTCTGTAGCAAGCAAATTCTGCTCGATACCGCCACGCAATTCGGAATGAGTTTTGCGTAACGTCAGCAATCCGGAGGTCCAAGCAAACGCCTCTGCTTGGGCGCTCGTGCGTTCTTCCGACACAAAAGCATTCTGCTTGTCGCCAGGAAATCCTCCGGGAAAATCCCGCCGATTGTCCGGATCGTCTCCACCCGTCATACCGATTTCATCGCCGGAATAGATAAGCGGCGTTCCACGTAGCGTAATCGCGAGACCGAGCGCGAGTTTGAGCTTCGCCATTGAGCCATGCGCTTCCGTCAAAAAACGCGTCGTGTCATGGTTGCCGATGAAGGTGACCAGACGCTCCGGATGCGGGTATAGCGCATCTTGGCGCAATATGTTGCTTAACTCCGTCATCGGTTTGCCACCGATAAGTACACCGCGCAAGGTCGAGTAGACGGGAAAGTCAAAGGGCGTGTCGAGTTCTGTATCGATGCCTTCATGCGTTGCACCTCCAGCAAAATATGACGTGATCAGGGGATCGGAATGAAAGATTTCGCCGACCGTGGTCAGGTGTGGATACTCGTTATGCAAAGCGGCATTAAAATCATGCCAGAATTTGCGACCGACATAGGGAAAAGTATCAAGCCGAATTCCGTCGAGATGGGCTGTTTCAACCCACCAAAGCGCATTCTGAATCAGATATTGCTCAACGAGAGGATTCTCCTGGTTCAAATCGGGCATGCTCTCCGTGAACCAACCGGTGGTAATGTGGAGCGAATCTCGTAGCGCCGCATGAGGATCGACAAGTTGATAGAAATCGGAACCGACAGATAGATGAGAGGCGCGCGTACCGTGAAACCAATCGGACGCAGGAGGATCGTCAAGCCATGGATGCGCCGCGCCAACATGGTTGGGTACAAAATCAATCACTAGCTTCATGCCGCGCGCATGGAGCGCATCGGAAAGATGGCGGTAAGCGGCAAGCGTGCCCAAGTGCGAATCGATCGCGTAAAGATCAACGGCCGCATAACCGTGGTAGGACTCCGGCATAGCGCCGTTGGAAACGACCGGCGTAGTCCAGACCGTCGTGACGCCCAGCTTGCTCAGATAATCCAGATGCTGCTCGATGCCGGCTAGGTCGCCGCCGTGCCATCCGCGCGCTGCGGTGCGATCGTTACCGGAATGATCAGGCGTGCCATCGGCAAAGCGATCGGGCATGATGAGATAAAGGATGTCGGCGGGGCTGACCCCCGCATACCCATGCGCAGTTGGATTGCGGCAAGCCAATGGAAACGAAGCGCTCGCTTGAGCGCTTCCACGGCGAACGACGATCGCGAGTTTCTGCGCCGGAGCGTTTTTTGTGTCAAGCCAAAGAAAAGCCCAATGCCCGTTTACCGAACTCTGCGTGCGCACCAACGTTACGCCCTTGCCGGAGACGGTGAATTGCGCGCCGTGCAGGCCACGCCCATGCACAAGCAGCATGGGAGATGGGAACCGCGCCCACCAATCAGGCGGATCGATTTTGTCAATCATTGGTTTTTCAGGGGCGGACAGATCGCTTCCGGAAGTTTCTCCGGCAACCACGGCGGTGGCGCGAGAGGTGATTTGCGCAGCCGCGGGAAACATACTGACAGTAAAACAGACAGCCAAAAACAATTTAGGCAAAGTACGCATAAGAATCTCTCCCAACAAGACAACATGAATGAGCAGACGCAGGCCACAAGCGCGCCAGTACCATGACCTGATCATTTCGCCCCTTAGTGTTGAGGTTCCCAGCTCTCAAAATCGAAAGCTGGGGTACCTCGATGGCACAAATTTAAGCGGTCACGGAGCTAGTGCGCGCATACGCCATCTATCCGATTTCAGGCTGCGCAGCAGCGGCTTGGTTATCGCCGCGGCCAGCGTTTCAGTGGTCTAGAAGGTAAACCGCGCCGCCAACTGAATCTGGCGGTTGCTGTAAACCTGGATCGCTTCGATCTTGCCGAAGTTTGAGTCGCTCATGCTAGAGGTCGGGTTGGCGAATTCAGCCGTATTCAAAAGGTTGAATGCGTCGCCGTGCAACTCCAACGTGTACTTGTCGGTCAGGTGGAGATTTTTTTGAAGGCTGAGATTAACTACGCGATAACTAGGACCGCTAACCTGGTTGCGGCGCAAGGTTCCGAGGCGCGTAAAAACCGTAGTGCCGTCGGAAGCGGTGATGGTCGGAATGCTAGAAGAGAAGGCTTTCGGATTGAACCAATAACCGAGAACGCTCTTCGGATAGTTGATGTTACCGACCTGGTCAGGACGATTGCTGGGGTTGTTCGAACCAACAGAGAGATCGACCGGCGTGCCGGATTGCAGCAGACCAATGAAGCTGGCCTGCCAACCACCAATCAGCCAGTCCATAGGCTGTGAAACCGCGCCGCCAAAACGCTGGCCACGACCAAAGGGAAGTTGATAAAGGATCGAGGAGCTGAAGACTTGGCGCTGGTCCTGGCTTGAGTTTCCGTAGCCGGCCATCGGATCGTAGTAAAGCGCGGCGGTCTGACTAAGGAACGCACTGGGTGAATCATCAAGCGTGTGCGACCAGGCGTAGGAAGCCGTTGCGATCAAGCCGTTGTTGGTGCGATGTTCAGCGTGGAGCTGCAGGCCATTATAGTTCGAAATGCCGTTGTAGTTGTTGTAGGTGATATCGCCAAGCGTAGCAAAGTTCTTCACCCCGGTATTTAACTGGTAGATGTTATACGGATAGTACGTGCTCAGATTTGAACCGTGCGTACCGACGTAGGCGAGGTTGACCACGTTATTCGAGCCGAGCTGCTGCTCGATTTGCAAATTCCACTCCTGCACCATGCTGTTCGAATTGCCGCGGTTGACGGCAATCATGCTGGTGCCTTCGGGTGGATTGGAAGCGTCAAAGTTCGTATAACCGCGCGCGGGCAGCGCCGTGGTGACCGCGCCCGAGCTGGTATATCCGGAGCAGTTGTATGATCCCGTATGCGTGGGAAGCTGGCCGGTAAGGGTCGTGCAATAACCGTTTGAAGCCAGGTAACTGTTGCTGCCGCCGAAAGGCGCCTGCTCGCCAAGCTGGTTATCGATGCCGCCGTAGTCCTGGAAGTAGAAGATTCCATAACCGCCGCGGAGAATCGCCTTGCCGGTGCCGTACAGATCGTAGGTAAAGCCGACGCGCGGCCCGAAGTTGTGATAATCCTGATCGCGGATCGCGCGCGAAATGCCGTTTTTGTTGGCAATCCATACGGTTCCCGCCGCGATGTTAAAGGCCGATTGCTGATCATGTTTTTCGTAGGGCCGGGTTAGCAGATCCCAGCGGAAGCCGAGATTCAGCGTCAACCGCCGGTTGACATGCCAAGTGTCCTGTCCGAAGATACCGTCCTCCTGGCCTTCGTTGGCGAAGTAGCCCGATTGCGAACCGATCTGGTAGTTATACAGGCCACCGGCCAGCAGCTCGGAAACTTCGTAGCCGGTATAGATCACCGTACCGTTGTCGATCCAGAAGTAACCTTTGCCTTCCTGCGGATTGAAGAAGGCCACCTCGCGACGGATAAAGGTTCCACCAAACTTGAGTGAATGTTTGCCGCGGCTCCAGCTTACCGAGTCATTCACTTCATAGGTATTCTGCGGCACGGCGTAAAGGCCATAGTCGCCCGTGTATGTAAGTTCGCCCGCCCAGCCGCCGATCAGCGCGCCACCAGTAGTTTGCTGGTTGATGTTGGCGTTGACGATGCCAAGGTCTTTTGAAACGTATTGACCGTACATGGGCGGCATATAGCCATAATTGTCGCGGTTATAGGCGATGCGCGCCTCATTGACGATGGTCGGCGTGAAGATATGCGTGTAACCGAGAGCATAGCTGCGAGCGTGCGTCGGGTTAGTGCCCGTGCCACTACCGGCAGGAAGCTTGGGAAACTCGCTGGTCTTCGAGTTGACCGAGTTGTCGTAGCTGAAACGCACAAAAGCAACGTCGCGCGCCGTGGCGTTCCAATCGAAGCGAAGATCGAAGGTGTTGTAGTTGTTCTTTTCCGACTGCGTAGTGAGATAGTAGTTATCCAGGTAGCGGTCCGTACGCGTGGGCGTCGGGAAAGCGTTGAGGTAATTGATCGCGGCCGAATTACGGCGGTCCAAAGGAATGGTGTTGCCGGCAAAAGGCGTGCACGTGGTGGGATCGTAGATCAGGCCCGGGCTGGTTTTGCCAGCCAAACCTCCGGTCACGCACAAGGGATAGGTCGTCTTGTAGCTGCCGTTGTTAGAATTGGCATTCTGCCCGGAATCTTCAAGCTCGGTGAAGATGCCCTGGCGCATCAACGTAGTAGGTACTGTCAGATATTGCGAGGAAACGCCGATCTTCTCGCGAAGCGCCTGATAATCGCCAAAGCCGAAGAGCTTGTTCTTGATAATCGGTCCGCCGATGGAGAAACCGGGTTGATTGCGCAGAAAACCACCGGCGGGCGTCACCGGGGCTCCGTTGAAGCGGTAATTTGGGTTCGAGTCGAAACTGCGGTCGCGATAAAACTCGAAGATCGAGCCGTGATACTTATTCGCACCGCTTTTGATGGAGCTGAGAACGATTGCGCCACCGGCGCGACCATACTCGGCCGGCGCGATGTTGGTATTGACCTGGAATTCTTGCGTGGCGTCAATGTTGGGAAAAATGAGAATGGTGCCGATCAGGCCATCGTTGTTGTCGACACCGTCGAGAAGGTAGTTATTGGCCTGGGGGCGAAGACCGTTGATAGCCAACGAAGCGTTGCCGCTTTCGTTGTTGCGCACGGTTTCAGTATTATTGCTGCTGCCGCCGCCTGAAGACATGTCCCCATAGGCGCCGCGGGTCACGCCCGGAGTCAGCAACGCCAGGTTTGAGAAGTTCCGCCCGTTCAAAGGCAGCTCGGTAACCTGCTCGCCCTGAATAGTAGCGCCGATCGTGGCGTCGGAAACATCCACGAGGGGAACGGATTCGCTCACTTCGACGGTTGTTGAGGCCCCTGCGGGTTTCAACAAAAATGGAATGTTCTGCGTTGTCGTGACGGTAATGGTCACCGTTGCGGCCGCGGTAGCAAATCCCGAAGCCGTAGCGACAACCCTATAGTTACCGCGTGGAACAGCCAGGATAACAAACGAGCCAGCTCCATTGGAGGCCGCCGAGAGCTTCAGGCCGTTTTCTGTGCTTGTAGCTGTAATTGCAGCCCCGGGAATAACGGCTCCCGTAGGATCGGTAACCGTGCCGGAGATCGCGCCCGTATCTGTTTGTGCAAACAGTGCAGGAACAGCGGCGCTTAACAACAGGAGAGTCACAGCCAGGAAATTCCTTGTGGCCCGACTCAACCGCTCAAACTTGCTGCTTTTGATAATAGACATCACAAAGTCCTCCCAAAAATCACGATCTAGTCGGCTACTCATCCGCAAATTCATGGAATTGTAGCGCGCCATTTCGCAACCACGGATGAGGAAACGCCCCTAGAAGAAGATTGGTCAATCTATACCGCGCCAATTTGCCATCAATTGCGCCTAAATCGGACTTCTCCTAATAACATAATTATTTACAGCGCTTTACGGAATTTTATCTCTCGCTTTTCGGCTCCCATATCCGCGAGATTTTCTGCAGACTCCGTGTGGAAAATTGCTTCTCTTTTGCGACCGATACGGCGTATGCTTTTAAATCGTGCAAGATAAGCCGCAAAAAACTGTCATCGACCAGGTACGATTCGGCGTATTTGAAGTCAATCTGGAAACAGGCGAGTTGTATCGCTCCGGAATTCGTATACGGCTGCAGAGCCAACCTTTCAAGTTGCTGGCGGTCTTACTCGAGCACGCCGGCGAAGTCGTTCCTCGGGAAACCTTACAGCATGAGCTATGGGGCACCGATACCACGGTCGATTTCGACCACAGCCTCGGCATCGCTATCAATAAACTGCGAGAGGCATTAGGCGATTCGGCCGACAATCCACGCTTTGTAGAGACCCTGGCCAAGCGCGGCTATCGCTTTATCGCTCCCGTAAGTCCGGTTGAACCTGCCACGACCGAACCGGCTACAGTTTCAGTCACACCAGCTACCGTTCCTCAATTCAACCAGCTTTCGCGATGGGTGATCGCCGGATTGGCCGCGATTTGCCTAGCTCTAGGCGCAATGTTGCTTCTTTGGTCTCCGGTTCGCGCGCCCTATAATATCGCGCAGGTAACATATTCCGGCCACGTGCTGACAAACGACTTGGATGTCGAAAGTTTTTCAAGCTCGGTCAGCGATGGAACGCGTCTTTACTTTTCGCTTATCGATAATGGCAATCCGGTTCTGGCTGTCGCGTTGATCGCCAACGGCGAAATCAGTTATTTTCACCTGCCATCGGAAATTGGCGAACCACTGATCTGCGGACTTTCGATGGACGGCTCCAATCTGCTGGTACGGAGTCATCTGCAAGCCGAACCGGAACAGTCTATATGGATTGTGCCAACACTGGGTGGAAACGCGCGCCGGGTTCCTAACGTTCTTGCGCACGATGCAACCTGGATGCCCGATGGGCAGCATCTCGTCGTGGCTAGCGGCAATGAGCTCACAGTCGTCAACAGCAACGGCAGCAATCCCCGCCACCTGCTCACAACGCAGGGCTGGGCCTTTTGGCTACGCTGGTCACCAGACGGGCGCAAGCTGCGTTTTACGCTACGCGACGCCGTACGGCAGACCTCGGCGCTTTGGGAAGTGGACGCCGACGGCGCCAATGCCCATCCCCTCTTCGACGGCTGGAGCCAGCCCGCCTCGGAGTGCTGCGGGAACTGGACCGGCAACGGCCGCTATTTCGTTTTTCAGTCTTCGCATAACGGCCATCACGAGATTTGGGCGCAACGGGAATTGCATTGGTGGCAATGGGGCAGCCGCAACCCCTTTCAGATAACCGGCGGACCGCTAGACTATCAGGCTCCGAGTACGACGCCTGGAAACAGCCGCGTCTCTTTTCTCGGCGCGACCTCCGAAGTTCAGCTCCTGCATGCCTTGCCGCATTCGAGCGCCTTTACGGTCTTCGATCAAAATTTAAGCGCGGCTGTTCTAGCTGAGTTTTCTCCGGATGGTGGTTGGGTGGCTTGGCTAAATATGGCCGACAACTCGCTCTGGCGTAGCCGCGTTGATGGCTCGGACCGCATCGAATTGACCATGCCACCGCTACGGATCTTCAGCATGAAATGGTCGCCCGACAACCAGCGGTTGGCAGTAATGGGAATCGAGCCCGGAAAGCCGTGGAAGATTTATCTGATTGATACGGATGGCGGGCAACCGATTGCAGTGCTCAACGAAAATCGTAATGAAGCCGACCCGGCCTGGTCCGCGGATGGGCACTCCATTGTTTTTGGCCGTCCACCGGACCGCATGGATAACGTGCAACCAAAAGCAATCTATCAACTGGATTTGGAAAGCCACAAGGTGGTGGAGATTCCTGGTTCCGCGGGCCTGTTTAGTCCGAGACTTTCATCCGACGGCCGCTATATCGCCGCCATGCCGCTCGACCAGAAATCCTTGAAGCTCTATGATCGGGTTACACAGCGCTGGAGCACGCTAACTACGCATGGCGTCGGCGACCCGACCTTTTCTCATGATGGCGACTATCTCTATTTCCAGGATTTTCTTGAGCCAGGACGTCCGATTTACCGCATCGCCATTCCGCATGGACAGCCGGAGCGCATCGCTACAATCAACAACCTGCTGCCGATTTCGGCGGCAGATTACCGGTTGATCGGCCTGGCGCCAGGCGATCTGCCGATCGTCACCGCCCGCACGCCAGAGGTGAATATCTATCGGACAGATTTAGACAGATAACAAGAGACGCCCTCCCGCTATCTGGCAGGCAATCAGCATCCCGATCACGCCCCGCTGACCAAGTTCTGCAAGCATCATCTGACGGTGTTGGCGGGAATGCGTTGTAGCTTAGCGCCTAAGCGTGCCTAGGTCTCTGACCGGATGAAGATGAATCTTATCGAGTACTAGTCTGTCCGTGTAAAGACAGCAAATTGGTAGTATGTCTGTCTACCATCGAGTGCATGTTGCGTTGAGTAGGAAGAACCGTCGGCGTATTGCCGAGATGCTGCGCAAAGGTCGGAAGTCAGCGCGTGTGCTGCGACGCGCATGGATTTTGCGTCAACTGGACCAGAGCCAGAGCGCGGTCCAGACAGCGGCCAGTTCGGGCGCGGGAGTGACGACGGTACGCGCCATCGCCAGGCGCTGCAAGAAACAGGGATATTGGATGCGGCACTGTACGAGAGGCCGCGTCCAGGTAAGCTATGAGCGCTGCGGCACAACCAACGCCTTTTGCGGTGTCGAGCCCAAGGCCGGCCGCAACTTCACCAGGATTACGGCCAGCCGCTCCGCCGCGCAGTTCGCCGACTACTTGGTAGAGATCGTTGCCGCCTCCCCGTAGGCTGACACGATCCACTTGGTGATGGACAATCTGAACTCGCACCGGCGTAAAGCACTGGTCGATCGTTACGGAGAAAAAGTCGGCGGTTTGCTCTGAGATCGGTTTACGGTTCACTACACCCCAAAACACGGCAGTTGGCTGAATCAAGCCGAGATCGAGATCCGCCTGTTCAGCCGACAATGCTTGGGGCGCCGCTCGATCCCTACGTTGACAGAACTGCGACGTCAAGCCAGAACCTGGAACAGAAGAATGAACCAAGAACAAGTGAAAATCAACTGGCAGTTTACACGCCGAAAAGCTCGACGGAAGTTCTGCTATGAAAAAACTGACTTCATCCGCTCAGAGACCTAGGCCCACGACGACTCCACGTACGGCAAATACCCCTGTTATCAGGCTCACCGCGAATTTTAGTTCTGCCAGATACACGATGACCTCCGGCGTTGCTACTGCTTGTGTTGTACAGCGAGGAGTGCCTGCGTCGGTGTCTTCTATTGTCTCTGCCTGTTCTTGTTTTCGTTGGCAACAGCTTTTTCAAGAAACTCCTTTGGTGTGATTGTCTGTGAAGCATCCTGAAGTTGCGACTGCATCCATTCGAGCATCTTGCCATTGGCGCTGACCTTTTCGCCATACTCTTTGGTGTCGTGATACTCGACAATCTGTGCGGTTCCCGACGCGGCAGTTTCAATCTGCTTGCGAACCGTCTCAGGTATCGCCAGATTAAAGAGGTTTTCCTGCAAGCGGAACGGCCGGCCTTTCAACTGCTGTAGAGAATGCATTGGATCAAGCGACGCAACTTTGGCCAGAAATTCAGGTTTCAGATAATTGGCTCTTTCCGCTTCGGGGATCTGCGGCGATTTGACCAGCCAGTCGGGCCAGTCTCCCCAAGGGTCCATCACGTCTACAGATTTGATCCGCGGATCAACTTCCGCCGCAAGAATGGCAATCGTCCCCCCGGAACCCTGGCCGAAGATGCCAACGCGGTTCATGTCGAGGTCGCCGCGAGTTGCAAGATAATTGAGTACCATCTGTACGTCATGAACCGATGTAGCGAGAGATTCCTGTAGTTCGCTAACGAACCATTCCTTCATCGGGCGGTCGTGGTAACGCTGTCCCGTAAGCGCGGAAACGAAGCCAACCGCGGCGAAGCCGTGCTTGACGACGTTCTGGCAAAAGGCGTCGTTGCGGAATTTGTCGCTGTCGGTTGGGTAGCCATAGAGAAAGAGAACCACGGGAGGTTTAACAATACCCTTCGGCCGGATCACGTAGAGATCGATTGGGTCGTTCGGTCGCCACTGAACTTGAATCAATTCACGAGTAAAACTGGACAACATGTCCTTCTCGCCCGCTAACGGTGGAAGCGCATGAAGATGGTTTCCTGCAAGCGGAAGAATGCCCCAGTGCTCGGTGGTTTCTGATGGGTTTAACGCAGGCGCAGCTTTGGGTGCGAACGACGTGCTCGACACAGACGTAGATGCTTGTTGGCCTCGTGCTAACGATGGAATGCAGGACAAAAACAGCAAAGCTGATATCGTGACAACCGTAGCCTTAAAAGCATCCTTCTGCTGTTTGTTCATCATCAAACCTCGGTAATTCATGCTCATTGAATCGAATAGTGCAGCATGAAAATTTATCATGCCATCGAAGAAAATCTGTTGCGGTTGTGCAAGCGGCAAAGCAGCGCCGCTTGCACAATCGTCCATTACTGAATGGTTATGCTCAGCGGAATCGTCGCGGTTACCGTGCCGCCTGATGGCGTGGTTCCGGTTCCGGTGAGAGTGATGGTTTGGGTGCCTGGTGCGGCCACAGTATTAACCGACCCGCTGCACGACGTAATCGCTAGCGCTCCCGCGCCAAGCATGAACAGAGCACACAGGCTCCAGATGGCGCTGCGCTTGGCTATCCGCTTGCGCGCGAAGACAAGAAACAAGCCGGCAAGCGCACCTGGGATGAAGAAGCCAGCCAAGCGCAGGTTGGAATCATGCGCAGGCAGAGCGCCGGCCACCGTGGCGGACGTGGTATTGATGGTGATGGTCCCCGTTTGCGGGTTTTCCGCATATGTGTAGCCGTTCGAGACATACTCCCCGGTAAACGTGTAAGTAGATGGGCTGACGGTGCAAGTAACGTTCGCGGGCAATGTGCCGCAAGTCAGCGTAATCGTTCCCTGGTATTCATTCGATGGGGTGATCGTAATCGTCGATTGGGCGCTCAATCCTCGTTGAATGGTGAGCGAAGAGGGATTGGCGGTAATTGCATAAGTGCCTGACTGCGTGACAGTCAGCTTTCCGTTGATGGGGACGAAGGTATAGTTCGTCGAAGTCATCGTGCTTGTGTCGACCGCAATGGTGTACGTCCCCTGCGGCGAAGCCTGAGTTGCTGTCGTAGTCAGCACAGGCACACCGGAGACCACCGAAGGAATGTCGGTATCGCTGTTCATGAAACCACCGACCGCACCCGCGGTAGTTGTGCCAATCGTGTACGCGAAGGTCGGGTTCGCTGCGCCCTGCTCTCGTGTGTAACTGGTGGCTGTTATATCGAGGGGGGCCTGCTTGATCGTGTAGTTCAGCACTACTGGCGTAGTGGCGGCATAATCCGCGTTGCCTGCCTGGGTCAGCGTGATAGTGGCCGTGCCGGCACCGCTGGCGTTGAAATCAAACGTAGTGCCGCTGGAGGAGGTTAATGTCAGTGCCCCGGTGGCGGTTACAGTGACCGCCAGGCCAGACGTGGCGGATGTTGTGTTCGAATTGGCGGATGCTGTGACGGTTGGGTAGTCGCCGTATGTGATCGACGTTGGCGCAACATAGCTGATCGTCTGGCTGGCCTTGGTGATGGTAATGGTTCCGGAAACGAAGTTTGTGAAGGTGTAATTTGAGGCTTCCGCCGAGGCCACGGCCAGCGTTCCTTGCGCCACCGAAAGAGTAAAGCTGCCTGGGTCCGAGGTGCTGCTGGCGCTGGTGGCGTATTTGGGACTGCCGCTTACTAGTGACGATCTGTCAGTGCCTACCCAGCCGGTAATAGTCGGCGCGGTGGCGGCCAGCTCCGTCGTGATGTTGGTCCCGTAGGGGAGCGAGAGCGAGGGCGCAACCACCGTCAGCGGCGCGGGATTGACGACAAGGCTTTGCTGCACCGGCGTGGCGCCCGCATAGATGTCGTTGCCGTTCTGGCTGGCCTGGACGACGATGGTTCCCGCGCCGGTAATGGTCAGCGTGGAGCCGGAGATCGCTCCCGGTCCGCTGATCACCGTGTAGGTAATAGCCAGCCCGGTGGGGGTCGTACCGGAGTAGGACGCCGCCGACAGTGCAACGGTCTTGGTCTGGCCATAGGTGGCCAGAGAAGAGAGTGCCGGAAAGGTGATCGCCTGCTTGGTAGCACCGGTGATGGTCATCGTGCCGTTGGCGCAGTTGAATGTGTAGTCGCTTGAGACCATGGACGAGCAGTCAATCGTGATGGGATAAGTACCGGAATCTTTGGTGCTGGAGGCCGTGGTCGAAAGGGTTGGCGTGCCCGTGACCACCGTGCTGCTGGACTGATCCGAGCTGCTGATCCAACCGCTGGTGGTGTAGGTCAGCGTGGGAACGGAGGACTCATAGATCATGTGAAGGCTGTCGGCGGTCACCGTCAGCGACGCTTTGTTTACCGTTACGTCCTGGGTGAGGGAGGTAGCGGGAGCGTAATAGGTGGTTGTGCCGGAAGATGTGACCGTGCCCCCGGCTTGCGCGGCGGTGACGGCGATGGTTCCGGCGCCGGTCATATTCAAAGCGCCGCTTGCGCTGGTACCGGAGACGGTGGCGGGACTGGTGGAGGAGACCGTGTAGGTTACGGGCAAGCCGCTCGGTACAGTCGCATCCAGCGTGATGGGGGTTGCACTGTAAGTGACCGGACTGGTGAGCGTGGGAAAAGTAATGGTCTGCGGCGTTGCGGCCGCCACCTGCCAGACCACGTCGTTGTAGTCTGCGATGTAGAGATTGCTCTGCGTGGAATCGAAGGCAATCGCGCTCGGATGATAGAGGATCGCGCGCGTAGCTGCTGTTCCGTCGGCGGTCAAGGTGGCTGGTTTGGCGGTTGGAGAAGAGGGATTGTCGATTCCAGCAATAGTCGAGATATAACCCGAAGTGTCGATCTTGCGAACGGCGTTGTCCCCGTAATCGGCTATGTACACATTGCCAGCCGAATCTACAAGAACATCATAGGGCGTCTTGAAATAGGCTGCGGTCGCGAGTCCACCATCGCCGCAGGGTTTTACTGTGCAAGCTTTAACCGCTGTCTTGTTGTATGTACCCGCAACTATGTAGATGTCGCTCACTGTGGGACTGTTATATCCTGCGTTAACCAATACCGGAGGAACGGCTCCGTTTACCTCACCCACGTAGATGATGTCGAGAACATCCTCCCAATTGTCTGTAATATAAACATTCCCTGCGGTGTCAACAAAAACAGACTGTGGCTCAGAAAGGATTGTGCTCTTCGCCGGAGCATCTTGGTAGCAAGGGCTTGAGGGTGAAGGGCCGCAGTAATTATCCATGCTACCGGCAATGATATAGATGTCGCCTTGTACTGGAGTTACTCCTTCCGCAGTTAGCACCGGGGGAGGAGCCGTGGCGCTGGTCATGTAGATGGCATAGACCACCGCGTTTGTATTGCCGTCGACAATGTAGACATTGCCGTAGGCGTCGGTCTTGACGTCGGTGATCTGACCCAGATTGATGCTGGTTGGAGATTGTCCGTTGGTCTTGGCGTTTGTAGAAGAGGTGCCTTCTTTGCCGACCTGTCCAGCGATGATATGAGCGGCCGCGGTCGCGTGGTCAATTTCGCTTACGGTATAGCAACCCGAGTCTGCGATATAGAGATTGTCATTTGCGTCGAGCCAGATCGCGGAGATACTCGTGAAGTATGCCTTAGCCGCGGTGACACCGGAACTGGAACAGCCCGAGTTGTAAGGACCGCTATTGGTATTAGCAACGTTATAAATGCCGCCCTCGACGGGTGTCACAGGTGTACTGGCTTTCGTGGTGACCGCGGCCAGTATCGGAGGCACTGACCCACCTGCATAGACCATGTAAATCTGGTAGGTGCTATTCGCAAAAAATACGTCTCCCTCACTGTCTACAGCCACGGCTGTAGGGCGGCCGATAGGGTCGTTTGTGGGCGAGTCGCCGTTGGTGACGCTGGCCGTAGCCCCGCCGGTTCCTGCATAGATATTGATGGCTCCGGGAAAGAAACCAGAAGAAACATCGGTTTGGGCAACAGCATAGCTAGCCAATCCGAGCAATAACAACACATAGGACCACCAGACACGGCAGATTGTGAAACGCCGAAGATCGATCAAAGCTTCGTAAGTTGATTTCATGGAGCCTTCCTGGAGTTGGAATCAAAGATCAGTTGTTTTTAATCAAGATTTCCATCAGGGAACTCGAAGGTCCCCTGATGGAAAGTGTGCTGTCGTTTCCTGTCCTTGCCCCTTCTTACACAGATCTCAATGAGTTGAGGCCTGAATGGAGCCTGGAGGTGTCAGCGAGGCACCAGTGGTGTTAACGACAATGGTGCCGCCCACGTCGCCACCAGCTTCGTTGTACTCGCCTGCGGGATCCGAGCCGCCCAGGGTGAGGGAAGGAAGCGTGTAGGCAGAATGGCCACTGCCACAGCTAACGCTTGTGTCGCTAGCGTTGTATTCGATGCTGGTGAGGGCAATCGGGCCGTCGTTGGCTGTGATGGTGCTGGCCAAAAAGTTGGGCACGAAGTGCTCGCGGTAGGCAGCCAGGCCGGGTTCATCGGTTGTTCCTGTTGTAAGTAAACTTGCGCAGACCGGAGTGATGGGAACGTAGTCTGGAATGTAGTTGTCGACCAAGGCATCCGACTTTTCGACCAGCGCTTGTGCGTTTGTCAGGCCGGTGCTGTCGGTGATGAGGCGATAGACGGACCATGCGGGGTAGGTGCCATTGCGCAGGTTGGGGAAGGAACTGCCGCCAGCGACCGGGCAATCATAAATACCCCCGCTCGTGGCGCAGGTTGGAAGCGAGCCCGCGGAGTAGCTCGAATTGATTGGGTCGATACCGTTGAGGGTGAGGTACTTGTAACTGTTGCTTGGAGCCACCGATTCGACGCTGTAGAAGGCATAACCGATAGTGTTTGTCGTTCCCGTATAGCCCGATGCGGTGGCCTGGACGGCCTTGACTTCATCGCCGGTACCAACAGCGCGATAGCGATAGCCGCTGCCGCAGGGCAGTTTCAGCGGGTTGATGTCGCTGTAAGTAGGCGCCTGATAGTCGTCGTTAATGCCGGTTTCCTGGGAGCTGCCGTTGAGCGTGAAGACGGAGTACTCCACCGTATTCATGGTTCCGGAGAGCGGTTCACGCAGGACGGGGCTGAGCGCGACGGAAGAGGCGATTCCATCGAGCAGGTTACCGGCGCAGTTGCCCGTGCCACTGAACAGTGAGGCGGCATTGGCGGAGGTGATGTTGGTTGCGCTGGAGAGATTGGTGGTGTTGGCCAGGAAGACGACCGGAGCCGCGCCAACGGGAATGGTGTAAATGGTGGGAATCGTCTCGCCGGAGAAGGGATCGGTACCGCCGGAGAGAGCAAAGGAGACCGGGTGAGCTACGGCGGGGGAGGAGCCGAATGCGCTCTGGATGGCGTTGCCGATTAGACTGCCTGCCGACGTTGCATACTCAAGCGTGTTGAGCGTGCGGTTTGTGGCGAACAGCGCGTCCTCGGGACGGATGTCGGTGTTGGCAGCCGTAAGAGCTTGGCCGTTCAGCGCGTTAGTGACAGTGGTGGTGATTGCCGTGTCAGCATTTCCGTCAAAATAGGAGTTATAGGCAGACTGCCCGCTGCTTGGCAGATTAGCAAGGCCCAAAGTAGCGCGTGGTGTAGCTTGGAACGCCCGCACGCCTACGGTCGAGTCGACGCTCAGGTACGCCCAAACTTGGTTATTGGTGTTCCACACCACCCAGAGGTTGCCGGGTTCGTAGGGGATGCTCGAGCTGCGGGAATCATTGAGGTATGCGTAGCAGGTTGAGGCTGAGGGAAAAGTGGCGCCGGGGAGGGGGCAGGTGCTGCCGCTCTTGACGGTGTAGTGATAGGCCGTGACGCCCCCATTTGTGGCAAGCGCCCAAGCTGCAACTGCGAATGGACCGAACTGCGCGGACGATCCCGCAGTTAGCACCTCAAGAGTTTGCGCGGACAGAACTGACGCAAACGCGGCTGTTGCTACGAGCGCCAGGATTCCGGGGATTACTTTCGTAAATTTCATAATGACATCTCCATTGCGGTGTAACAGCGTTGAGGTTGCTCCCATTTGAAGAGGGGAGTGAATTCACGCAACGGCGTCACAGTCTGTTTTGGCCGCTTCGCTGCTCGGTGAATGTTGGAAGCTAACAACGCATATTCCATGTATGCGAGATAAGCAGTTGTCGTATTGAGGCTGTTAGAAATGTTCTGAAACCTGACTATGCGCCTCGCCACGGTGGTTTCTTTGTGCTGAGTGAGAAAGTATCCCCAGACAAACCACGGAATCATTAAATATGGATAAACTTTGTATCAATTACGGTTGAAATAATTAAAGGTAAACAGTTGGTTAATCTAAGAGAGATGAAGCCTTTTTCTGACGGGTATATAAAAGAGGCGCGATGCATCTGGTCAATCCACGTGAAAATTCCAAGGCGACACTTGATAGTCTGTTTGCCGCCAAATACCCATGGTTACTGCGATGGGCGATGCACTTTGTGCAAAATGATCGCGCCGCCGCAGAGGATCTGGTCCAAGATACCTTTTTGCGGATTCTTAGCCTTCGCGATGAAGTATCGAATCTGGATGACATTGAACCTCTTCTCTACACACACCTGCGATTTGCCTATTTGACAGAGCGCAGATGTGGCTTGAGCCAAACATTTCTGGGGCTGGGTGCAGTCGATTTCGATACGTTCTCGATCCGTTTGCGCACGTCAGTGTCAACGTCATTCGATCAAATTGAAGCGCAGAATGAAATACGCAAGATTCTTGTCTTCCTTTTATGGAGAAGGCGTTCTGCAAAATTTGCAAGCATCTTTCTTCTCCGCTTCTTTCATGGATTATCTCCCGAGGAAATTGCCTCCATTTGTTTGATCTCCAGACACTCTGTAGATCTTGCCTTGGGGTATGCCAGGGAAGAATTGAAAACATATCTTGTGAACCCTTCCAAGCTACACGTACTGCGTCGCGGTCCAGCGCCAGAGTACAAACCTCTCAAAGCCGCAGTTCCTTCTTGCGATTTTGCAAATGACCTTTTGCAAAGTATTTTCAACTCTTCGTGCGGCCCTTGCCCGAGCAACGCAACTCTTGAACGCCACTATCACACTCTCAATCTGCGCCCCTTGGAAAGCGATCTGCTGGCGCATATCGTGAGCTGTAAAGTTTGTCTCTACAAAGTCATGAGGTTCTGTGGGACACCGCCGCCACCCACTCGTTCGATGGAGGAATCTTTGAAACCAACCCGCCATACGGGAAAATCAAAGCGGCCAGACTTGTCGGAGAAAGAAGCATTTGCTCGAATCTTCGCCGGCGCGCAAGAAAGAGTGCGCGAGATATTCGAGCATCGCCCCTCGGGACTGGTCATCGCGCTGAACGCCGAGGTTGTCGCGGTGCGAAACATCGGTTCCCCATGCGCGATTCTCAAGGTGGAAACCCGTTCGATCGAAACGCTCGACATGATTGAGGTATTCAGCGAACAAGGGATGTTGATGCTCTCGCTTGAAATTCTCCAGCGACCGCCACAAGCTCCGCCGGAGCTGAAGCGTGAGATTGCATTGAGCGACGACAGAACGTTGACAGTGGCTGTCAGCTTTACGGTTGATGGAGCCTCGATTGAGGCAACATACATCGATCCTCACTTCGTCGCCGTTTCCAATGAAGACGAAGAATTTGATGATCTGCACCTTGTCACAATGCTTGAAGCGAATGGCGTCGAAGCAGAGCGCGAAGGGACGAATAATGGCATTGTTGCTGGAACCGTACAGCCAATTGCGGTGCGAGCGTGGAATTGTCTAACTAAGAGAATAGCCTCGTTACTGCGAGCCAGGCCGCTTGTACCGATCACTGCTGCGGCTTTGGTCCTGGTTTGCAGCACTCTGTTGTGGGTTGCAGCAAATCATCAAAGAGAGCAGCTCAGCGCTTCAACTCTTATCAACGAAAGCGTAAGTTCGGAAAGAAACCAACGCATTGCACATGGTCCGGGTGTTGTCCACCAGAGAGTTGCGATTCATGTTGCAGGGCGCGCATTGCAACGTGACATCTACCGCGATATCGATGGCCGCCGTCGTCCGAAAGTACAGCCCATCGATCATGATGAGCGCGTATTGAAAGCGAAGATGGAAAAAGCAGGCCTCGATTGGAATGACCCAATGTCGTCTGCGGGCTTCCAGTCTTGGCGTGATCGTGTCATTGGCGAACGCGATCACGTTGAGAAAGTAGGAAGCAACCTGCTGACCGTTACCACAACGGCAGCTGTAGGTCCAGTACTCAGCGAATCGTTAACAGTGAGACTGAGCGATCTTCATCCTGTAGCGAGAACCTTGCGCTTTCGAGACCAGGACAATATTGAAATCGCAGAACTCTCCTATGACGTGGTTCCATGGGGACCGGCAAGTGAGGGCAGGTTCGAACCGGCGGCTAGCCCGCTCAGTTCTATAGGTTCCCGCTCATCCTCGCTGCCGTTATTACCGGGCTCGGTGCGCCCAAGCGAATCCGACATTGATATTGCGAGATTAGGTGTATTGCTGGCGTTGCAAGAGCTGAATGCGGATACCGAAAGATTGCAGGTATCTCAAGCTGCCAGAGGAATCTCCGTAACAGGCATTGTCGAGAGCGAAAGCCGCAAGCGGGAAATTGCCGATCGGTTGAGGATGATACCGAATGTCACCTCGAATATTCTCAGTTACCGGGACTTTGAATCAAAGTCGGGAAATGCTTCAGGGTATCAACTCAAGGCAATGTCGGTTGTGGCGGGAGAAAGCCCGCTGGATAGCTACTGCGAAACTCAGCGTGTGTTACGAGACCGCTGTCAGCAACTTGCCTTTCTGCTCCTGAATTCGTCGGCGACCTTAGTCCGTGAAAATAGCCGTCTTGGCGATCTACAGCATCAATATCCTTCCTCCAAACCTTTGACACCGGCAGCGCGTACTCTGTTGAACGAACTCGTACGCCAACATATCAATCATCTCGCAATCGCAGTCAGGGAGCAGGAAGAAATATTCCCAGCATTGGGCATAGGACGCTTGCGCGGCGCGGACACTATCGTAAGCAATCCAGCGACCATAAATGATGTTGTGCAACATAACCTACTTCTTGCAAAAGAACTTGTTTATGCGGGAGATGAACACTCAAGAGCCGCGCCTCTTATCCTTCACGACCTGGCAGTGTCTGCCACTGAGGTGCGCACTGCTGTCTCCCGCATACCTGTATCTACTACGGATCATGCAGTAATTTCATCCAGCACTTTAACGCCCCATCACGACTAGGCAGGGACATGACAATGTATGCACTGTTCAGGAAGCGCCTCGACGTAGTTTTGCCTATATTTCTCGTCATTCTTGTCGCCATTCCCAGTCACGCGCAGAATGCTAGATTCGTCGGCCAAGTGACCGATCAGCAGAACGCGGCCATAGGTCACGCCATAATTGAAATCACCAACCAGGACACCGGAGTGCAACTGCACACCGAAACCGACGCATCCGGATCGTATACCGTTCCCTACCTCACGGCAGGTCACTACCGGATCGTTGTGGAAGCACCGGGGTTCAACGTCTCCGCTCATGATGTTTCACTTGGCATGGGGCAAGCATTTGTATTTAATGTGCAACTCGCGGTGGGCGGAGCACAATCTACTGTCACTGTCGAGGGTGGTTCCGCATCGGTCACGGAGTTGAACACCGAGAATGCCGAGGTCAGCGGTACGATCACCGGCAAAGAAGTTGCAGGCATTCAGCTCAACGGCCGCAACTTCTCGCAACTGATAGCGATGGCTCCGGGCGTCAGCAACCAGACGCAGCAGGATGAAGCCCGTGTCGGCATGGCGGGCAGTGTGTCTTACTCGGTCAACGGTGGGCGCACGGAATACAACAGCTTTCAGGTGGATGGTTCGGAGACGCTCAACGTTGGCATCAACAAAGACCATACTTCTCTGATCGTGACGCCCAGCATCGACGCCATTCAAGAAATCAAGGTGCTGACCTCGAACTACGGAGCACAGTACCCCAGCACCGGCAACGGTACGACCATCGTAACCACCAAGTCCGGCACGGACCAGTATCACGGTAGCGTTTACGAATTCTTCCGCAATGAAAATTTCAATGCCAAGGGATACTTCGATGTTGGCAACAGCGCGCCTCTCTATCGCCGCAACGATTTTGGCGGAACCATCGGCGGACCGCTGTCGATTCCGCATCTTTACGACGCCAAGGATAAAACACACTTTTTCTTCTCGGAGGAGGCGCGCATTGAAAAAGATCCGTATGCCTATCGGCAGGCGGTTCCCTCTCTCGCAGAGCGCAACGGAGATTTTAGCGATGTTTGCCCGGCGGCGTTGAATGAGAACTCCAGCGTCGATTTCAATCGAACGACATATCCCGACTGCCCAGAATCGGGAACGGAACTCAACGGCACACCCTACACTTTTGCGAATAATCAGTTAACCTACACTGCTTCTGGTCAAACGGAAACAGTATTCCTCAACCAGAACGCGACCGCTCTTTTGGGCAACGGCATCTTCCCGCTCCCAAACGCCACCAGCGGATGCAACTCCACGGGCACCGCTTGCTTCAATGGTGAAGTCTCGCTTCCGACCTACTGGCGTGAGGAACTCTTCCGTATCGATCACGTCATCAATGCCAAGTGGCAGGCGGGTTTCCGATACATTCACGATGAATGGAACGAGACCACGCCGGTTCCGCAGTATGCCAGCACGCAAAACAGCTTCCCAACCATCCAGAACAGATTTTATGCGCCGGGTACCAGCTACGTGGCACGCCTGACCGGAGCGATCTCGCCCACTTTTCTGAATGAATTCATCGCTAGTTACACCAATTCGCATATCACGCTTGCGGATGTAGCCGGTTCGGGAGTGAGCTTGGCCCGTCCCATGGCTCTCGACGAATCTTGCACGTCAGCTTCCACCTCTACGCAATGCGGCATGAGGACCATCTTCAACAATGGCAGCACGAAGATGCCGGGAATTTCTATTGCTGGCAACAATGCCGAGTACGGCGGTTACGGCTTTGCAACCGATCCCGGCTACATGCCGTGGGAGCATAGCAACCCGACCTACAGCTTTGCCGATAATCTGACCAAAACCTGGAGACGGCACAACTTCCAATTCGGCGCGCAGTGGGTGATCTTCCAGCGGAACCAGACCAATGGGCCGATCGGGGCTGCTACCGGCGATACGCAAGGGCTGCTGACCTTCAGCAATCTAAGGGGTGGAACCGGAAATTCATTCGCCGATTTCCTCTATGACTATCGCGATGCATACACTCCGGGCGGACAGGGAAAGGTTGCAACCTTCCAGCAGGATAGCGGGCAGGGCCGATACCGCCAGCGTTACCAGATCGTCGAACCGTATTTTCAAGACGACTGGAAGATGACGCCACGGCTCACGGTTAATCTGGGCCTGCGCATGAGCCTGTTCGGAACCTTTCACGAACTTAATAACAACGCCTATAACTGGGAACCGACCGCATTCAGTTCAACAACAGCAAGCGGGGTTACAGTCGATAGCCAGGGTGGACTGAGAGTTGCCAGCAGCAACGGTGTTATCCCAATTTACGAAAGCGACGGCAGCGTCAACCCGCAAGTTACCAACGGTATCGTTCAATGCGGTAAGAACGGCATACCTTCGGGCTGCATGTCCAGCCACCTCCTCAATCCCGCTCCTCGCGTGGGCTTTGCCTGGGATCCGACCGGCAGCGGCAAGACAGTTCTGCGTGGCGGATATGGAATCTTCTTCGAACATGGGACAGCGGACGAAGCAAACACCGGTTCGCTGGAGGGCGGCGCTCCCCTCGTGCTCAGCATGACCCAGATCAATCCG
>PMHC01000198.1 GCA_003156495.1 Acidobacteriaceae bacterium | reverse complement strand
GGTGCTGGTGGCGCTGGTGGTTGGCGGCGTTGAAGCGCTGGGGCTGATCGGCGACCATGCAGGCTTTACGGGCGGTTTTTGGAATTTAGTGGCCAGGCTTAATGACAATTTCGGCATGCTCGGCTACTGCATCATCGTGCTTTTCGCGCTGAGCTGGATCGTCTCGATCGCAATTTACAAGTTGCAGGGCTTCGAGAAACTTGATCTGCGCGAAGACCCAGAAGCCGTTTCGCACCAGTAGTGGTGCATTGGTGGAGTGCACCTGCCTGTGGAAGCCTGTGAATATCTTTAGAAAAATTTCACTTGCTATTTTCATCCCTCTTGTGTGTGTGAATCTTGCATAACATAGAGTGCAAAAAAATCGTAACCGAGAAAAGCGTCGTCTCAGATTTCGGTATAAATACTGGCTGCGCAGCCGATGCGCAGAGCGAATCGCTTAAAGAATAAGAAGATAAATTTTGTCTACTCGCGTGCCCAAAAAATATGTACTATTTTTTCCACAAGCCTATTGACTGACTGTATCGAAATGCTCCATTCTACGCAGACAACAATCAATAGACAGATGCTGCTTCAGTCGCGTTTGTCATCATCGCCCAGCTTCGTCATGTAAAGCTGAGCGGCGGGTGTCGCCTCTCCGCCGTTGTGCGCACTGTTTTGCCCTTTTCCCCGCTGCCCCACAATCACCAGCATTTATCACGGAGGGGAAGCGTGAGCGTCGTATCGTCTTCGCTAAAGAGTGTTTTTTGGGGATCGCGGAATCTTCGTATTCCGGCAGATCTCAAGTTCCATCCCGACTGGAAAGGCCTTAGTTGCTGGTCTACCTCCTGCGCAAAACAGGCTTTCGATTGCGTTTGCGTGCTGTTGGTTTTGCCCTTGCTGGCGCCGGTGATGCTCGTGGTGGCCGTGGCCGTGCGGTTTACATCACCTGGGCCCGCCTTGTTCCGGCAAAAGCGCGTGGGCCGTCTGGGGAGCGTTTTTACCGTCTTCAAGTTTCGCACGCTCGAAGATCTTGAAGGCGCGGCGCAAGACGCGCGTGCCGCTGTCGTGCAGGAGCGCTTTACTCCCATTGGCCCATTTCTCCGTCGCTGGAAGCTGGACGAGTTGCCGCAATTNNTGCGCGGCGAAATGAGTCTGGTGGGGCCTCGGCCCAAAATGCCGCAATACATGCTTTACGATCTGCCCTGCCGTCCTGGAATCACCGGCCGCGCCACACTCGTTTTTGCGCAGGAGGATAAGCTGCTGGCGCGCTTGTCCAAAGATTTTGTGGATACCTACATCTATTTCGTTGCTCTGCCGGCCAAGCGGCAATTGGATGCGGAGTATATGGCGAACGCCACCTTCTTTTCCGACTTGCGGCTGATCTTCAGAAGCCTTTTCCGTCGTTGGGATACGGCGTCACTCGACCATCTTCCCGGACTGGATGCGTTCGAAAAAAAATACGGAAAAATCCCTCCGGAAACGCGGTCAGCGCTCTTCTCGGCTAAGCATACTTCCCGGCGATCGGGCGCAAATCACCCTGTTGCCGGGCATGTATCAGCAGGAATGAGTTAGGTGCTAGCGTGTTTCGTGCCGTATTCCGCGGCCGAAAAATCTCATGCCTAGGCAGGCAATGGCGATCATGACGGCGGCTCCGCAGCAATCCAACAGCACGTCGCGAGGCGAGCCGGTGCGGTTAGGCAAAAGACTTTGGTGGAATTCGTCGCAACTGGCGACCACGGCGGTTCCCAGCAGCGCTAATGCCGCGCATGCAACAATCCGAATCGATGGCAGGGTAATTCGCCACGCGCGCAACCATAGCAGGCCCAGAAGGCCATAGCCGCAAAAATGGCCGCATTTGCGAATGTAATGGTGAATCATCTCCCAGCGTGTATCGTCGACGGCTCCGAAGCAGGCTTGGTAGAGATGTCGCAGCAGCCCTGAAGTGTGATTGGAGCCGAGCATTTCTGTCGACTCCAATACAATGACCGCAACGCCTGCCACGACAGGCCACCAAGCGCGAATCGAAGGCGGCAGTTCGCGCCGGCTATTCGACATGGTAGTTTGGCGCTTCGCGGGTGATGATCACGTCATGTACGTGACTTTCGCGCAGGCCCGCGCCAGAGATGCGTACGAAGCGTGCTTTCTGTTGCAATTCGGCAATCGTTCCGCAACCCAGGTAACCCATACCGGAGCGTATTCCGCCCACCAACTGATAGACCATTGCTTCCAACGGTCCGCGGTAGGGCACGCGCCCCTCGATTCCTTCGGGCACAAACTTGGCCAGGCGGTTTTCGTTGGAACGGCCACGCTGCACCACGCCTTCAACGCCTGAAGCAGCGCAAGCCAGATCGGCCGCGCCCTGGAAGTAACGCTCGCCAGATCCCAGACTCATTGCCGTCAGCGATCCCATGCCGCGATAGGTTTTGAAGCTGCGGCCCTGGTAAAGAATAATTTCGCCCGGGCTCTCGTCAACACCGGCGAAGAGAGAGCCGATCATCACCGAGCTGGCGCCGGCGGCGATCGCCTTGGTAATCTCGCCCGAATACTTGATGCNNTGCCGCCGTCGGCAATCACCGGAATTCCATACTTGCTAGCCGCGCGGTAGGCTTCGGCAATGGCCGTGATTTGCGGCATACCAGCGCCTGTAACCATGCGCGTGGTGCAGATCGAGCCAGGCCCGAAACCGACCTTGATGGCGTCGGCGCCGGAGTCGATCAGCGCCATGGCCGCTTCATAGGTCGCAACGTTGCCGGCCAGTAGCGCTACATTGGGGAAACGCGTCTTGACTTCGCGTACCGCTTCGAGCACGCGCGAGGAGTGTCCGTGCGCCGAGTCGATGGCCAGCGCATCTACGCGTGCCTTGACCAGTTCGGCGGCTCGCTCCATAAAATCGCCCGTTGCGCCGATGGCGCCGCCCACGCGCAGCCGGCCCTGATCGTCTTTGCAGGCGCTGGGATACTTCAGTTTTTTCTGAATATCCTTGACCGTGATCAGGCCCATCAGCTCGTACTGATCGTTGACGACCAGCAGCTTTTCCACGCGATGCTTGTGCAGGATCTGCTCGGCTTCTTCAAGCGTGGTGCCTACGGGGACGGTGATCAGATCGTCTTTGGTCATGACGTCGCCGACGGGAATGTCGGTGCGCGTTTCAAAGCGCAGATCGCGGTTGGTCAGGATGCCGACCAGCTTTTTGCCCCGCGTGACGGGAACGCCCGAGATCTTGTAGCGGTGCATGACTTGAAGCGCATCGGCGATCAACTGATCGGGACCGATGGTGACCGGATCGACAATCATGCCGCTCTCGGAGCGCTTCACTTTGTCGATTTCGCCGGCCTGTTCGGCAATCGTGAGATTACGGTGCACGATGCCAATGCCGCCCATCTGTGCCATCGCAATCGCCATGCGCGCTTCGGTCACCGTATCCATGGCCGAGGAGATCAGCGGTGTGTTCAGCGTAATCTCTTTGGTAAGTTGTGTCTGCGTACTGACGTGTGCTGGCACTACTTCGCTATAGGCGGGGATCAGCAGAACGTCGTCGAAGGTTAAAGCTTCCGGTAATGGCTGAGATAACATAATGTACCAATGTGCCCGTTAGCCGTGGATTCATACTCCTGGCGTACAGGGCTTCCCACTATTGTAGCGGACGTGCGCGGCTGGCTAACGGATCGCATGCACAACAGCAAGCACGCTAGAGCATTATTGCCCATTCTGTAGAATGCCGAATCGTGCTGAAGGTTGCCGCTCACTGATGTTCGCGTCAATTCGGCGATCCTGAGTCCTATACACAGTTGGTAAAAATGCTCTAGCCGTCTTCGCCTGCTCTTCGTCATGTCATTTTTGATCGGAATTTGCCATACCGGCCGCGAAGCGTGAAAAAATAGTCATATGCAGACCCAACTCTCCTTTGCCAATCTTTCAGGAATTGAAACCGAGCTGCTGGTTGTGGCGGCTGTGGATACGCAAACCGCCAAGGGGACTGAAGCCAAGCCCCTACCCGCACTGTTCACCGCCGAGGCCGCGGTAAACGCCGCCGCCGCGCAAGTGTTGGCGAGCGGCGAATACAAGGCCGGCGCCAACGAAACCGTTCTGCTGCACGCTCCGGCCGGCCTGGCCGCCAAACGGCTGTTGCTGATCGGGCTGGGCAAGCAGGCCAAGGTTACGGTGAACAGCGTGCGCGAGGCCGCCGGAACCGCGGTTCGCTTCGCCAAGCCGCGCGGCATTCGCGAACTGACTTTTGCTCTTCCCGACGCGGAAGCTCTGCCTGGGGCGGCGGCGGCGCGTGCGGCCGTCGAGGGGGCTTTTGCGGGCGACTTCGATCCAGACACCTATCGCAGCGAGCGCAAGGACCAGAGCATTCAGTCGTTCCTTCTGGCTATTGAGGCAAACGCGGATAAGGTGGCTGTCGAGGGGGCTTTTGCCGAGGGCGTGATTGTGGGCGAGAGCCAGAATTTTGTGCGTACGCTGGTCAACGAGCCGAGCAATAAGATGACGCCGACGATTCTGGGCCAGCGCGCCGCGCAGATGGCGCGGGAGGTGGGGCTGAGCTGCGAGGTCTGCTCGACAGAGAAGATTCGCGAGCTGAAGATGGGCGCTTTTTTGAGTGTGGCGCAGGGTTCGGCCGAGCCGCCGGCGCTGATCGTGCTTAAGTATGAGCCGGAGGGCGTCAACGACGGCCCGGTGCTGGGACTGGTCGGCAAGGGAATCACCTTCGATTCGGGCGGCATTTCGCTAAAGCCCTCGGCGCACATGGAGGAGATGAAGACCGATATGGCCGGAGGCGCGGTGATGATTGGCGCCATGCGGGCCATTGCGCTGCTCAAACCCAAGGTGCGGGCGATCGCGGTGATTTGCGCGACGGAGAATATGCCCTCCGGCGCGGCGCAGAAGCCGGGCGACGTGCAGCGGGCGATGTCGGGCAAGACGATCGAGGTGATCAACACCGATGCCGAGGGGCGGCTGATTTTGGCCGACGGGCTGACCTATGCGCGGCAGTTGGGCGCGACGCATTTGATCGACGCGGCGACGCTGACCGGCGCCTGCGTGGTGGCGCTGGGGTACGCCTATGCCGGAGGTTTCGCCAAC
This sequence comes from Acidobacteriaceae bacterium, assembly GCA_003156495.1. Taxonomy (GTDB): domain Bacteria; phylum Acidobacteriota; class Terriglobia; order Terriglobales; family Acidobacteriaceae; genus Telmatobacter. Next base: position 3,974 of record PMHC01000198.1, on the reverse strand, counting down.
GACGACGCGATCTGGGCCAAGTTCGAGGGGGCGCTGGAGAAATCGGGCGAAAAGTTCTGGCGGCTGCCTTTGGGCGACGAGTACGCCGAGATGATCAAAAGCGAGATCGGCGACATTAAAAATACCGGTGGACGCTGGGGCGGCGCCATTACTGCGGCGGAGTTTTTGCATGTCTTTGCCGAGGAGACACCGTGGATTCATCTGGACATCGCCGGCGTGGCGTGGGCGGAGGAGTCGCGACCGTATAGGGCGAAGGGCGCCAGCGGAGCAGCGATGCGGTCGGTTCTGGAGTGGGTGCGCAGTTACTGAGTTTCCGCTTTCGTATCAAAATGTGGGTTACCAAGAGATTCGGCGCAGGCATGAGCCAGCGCCGAATCTTGTTTTGCGACTTTTTCTTATTTGATTTCTCTCATTACGGAATACGGCGATGAAGTTTGCCGCGTTATTAGCCGATGGAAGAAGTGTGACTCCACGCGGCGTGGCGCGCCTGCGCCCGTCGGGGCGATACCCCCGTGGAAATGCAAGGGTGGAGACAATCCCCGATGACCGATCGCACTGAACTTCTCGAAGCCGCACTGGACAGCCGTCCGGACGGCATCGCGTTGTTCAATATGGAGGGCGTGGTCGTTTTTTGGAACCAGGCCGCGCAGTGCATGATCGGCTACACCGCGATCGAACTGCTGTCGCGACCGCTGCCGCCAAGTCTAGCGCCGCTGCTGTTGACCGATGGCGCGCAGGGAGAAACGATTCCCGCGGCGGGAAGCAAGAGCGGCCACAGGGCTTTAGCGCGGGTTTGTCATAAGTTGGGGCACACGGTTTCGGTTTTTGTGCGTGTGGCCGTGTTGCGTAATGGATTGGGCGAGCGCATTGGTTCGGCCGTGATTTTTCATCCGGCGGAAAATCTGGATGCTCCGCCAAACAACGAAGAAAACGAAGATCGCGGCGTAGAAGAGAGCCGGGTCGAATTCGAGGAACGATTGCAAACCGAGTACGAGGATTTTCAACGCGGCGGTCCACCCTTTGGCGTGATTCGAGTGAGCATTGACCAAGCGGAAACGCTGCGTAAAACACATGGCGTTGCGGCGCACCATACGATGATCGAGAAGATACGGCGCGCGCTGNNGGCCGAGGAGATGGGGCGCTGGCATGAAGACGAGTTTTTGATTTTGGCGCACGAGCGCAGCACGGAAATGCTGATTGCGCGCGCACGAACGCTAGCCGGATTGGCTCGTACCGCGGACTTTCGATGGTGGGGCGACCGGGTTTCGCTCACCGCCAGCATCGGTGCGGCGCAGGCGACCAGCGGTTCTTCCGGTGGTGCTACAGAAACGCTGACACAACTGCTTGAGCGCACACGTAAGGCCATGGAAACCAGCAGCCGGGAGGGGGGGAACTGCGCCACCGCGGCGGTATATTCCCCGGCTACATCCGCGACGGAGGACTTGTAATGCTCGCGATCATAGGCATCGTCGTCGTATTCGCCGCGATCCTCGCCGGCTTCTTGATGGAGAAGGGCAACTTGAGTGTCCTGATCCAGCCGGCCGAACTGTTGATTATTGGCGGCGCCGCCTCGGGCACCCTGCTGGTGGCCAATCCGGTGCGCGTTGTTAAATCGATCGTAAATGGCTTGATGGGCGTCCTCAAGGGATCGCCGTTTACCAAAGCACGCTATTTAAGCACATTGAAAATGATGTACCAGTTCTTGAACAAAGTACGCAAAGAGGGATTGCTGTCGGTGGAAATGGACGTGGAAAAACCAGCCGAGAGCCCACTGTTTAAGAACTTTCCGGAGTTTCTCGCCGATCATCACTCGTGTGAATTTGTTTGCGACACGTTGCGCACCGCCATCACCGGCGGCGTTGAACCATTCGACATGGATCAGATGATGGAACTGGATATGGAGGTGCATCATCACGAGGCAGCGATGCCAGCGGCATCCCTAACGACGGTGGCCGATGCGCTTCCCGGACTTGGCATTGTCGCCGCCGTGCTCGGTATCGTCATCACGATGGGGGCGCTGGGCGGACCTCCGGAGGAGATTGGCAAGCACGTGGCGGCGGCCTTGGTCGGAACCTTCCTGGGCATTCTGCTTTGCTATGGATTGGTCGGCCCTCTTTGCGCCAACATGAGCAAGATTGCCGACGAACACAATGATTATCTTCACGTGCTGCGCGTGCTGTTGCTCTCGTTTTTAAAAGGCTCGGCGCCGATGATCGCCATCGAGATGGGCCGGCGCGCCATTCCCGCTTATGCGCGGCCCAGCTTCGACGAGATGGAGAAGACCTGCAAGAACAAGGACGGCGCCGCGGCGGAGACTCCAGCGGCGGCGGCCTGATGGGAAATAGCATGTCGACGAAAGCACAACCGATTATCGTCATCAAAAAGGTCGTGGGCGGCCATGGGGGCCACAACGGCGGCGCCTGGAAGGTTGCTTATGCCGATTTTGTCACCGCCATGATGGCGCTGTTCATCGTGTTGTGGTTGATGGGCTCCAGTGAAAAAGTGAAAAAGGCCGTGGCCGGTTACTTCAACGATCCCAAGGGAACAGGGCAGTTGCTGGGAACGACGATGTCTGGCACGGGCGATGCGGTCGTGGTTACCGCCAATAGCGCGCAAGCGATGAAAGATTTGAAGGAGAAGCTGGAGAAAGAGGTCCAGCAGAACAAGGCGCTGGAAAAGCTGGCCAAGCAGATCGAAATTTCGATTACTCCCGAAGGGCTGCGCATTGAATTGATCGAAGGCAAGAACGGCACCTTCTATCAAAGCGGCAGCGCGCGGCTGAGCGATAGCGGGCAGCAACTGCTGGCGCTGTTGGCTGGCGAATTGCAGAAGATGCCCAACAAACTACAGATTGAAGGGCATACCGACGCAGCGCAATACTCTAACGATGCGAACTACAGCAACTGGGAACTTTCTGCCGATCGCGCCAACTCGGCGCGCCGGCTGATGCAGCAGGACGGCGTGCGCGCCGATCAGGTAACGCAGGTGCGCGGCTACGCCGACCAATTGCTGCGCGTCAAAAACAATCCTTACGATCCGTCGAATCGCAGGATTTCAATTCTGGTGCAGAATGGCACCGGCGCGCCGCCAAAGATCGTCAATGGACACGCGGTGGATGGCGCCTCCAGCGGTATGAATGCGCCGGTTGTTCTGCCGCCAGCAGCTAACCCACAGGCGCAAAAAACGGCGGAGAACAAACCGGCGGCGCAAAGCAAGCCTGCCGCAACTGCCGCGCCGCCAGCCAAGACCGGCGTGATGGGCAAGCTGACTTCGATGTTGCCGGGCAAGAAGAAGTAGCATATTGTAAGGTGATTTCGCGAGGCGTGCGAGACGCGCGTCACGGTAATGGTGTAGTCTAATGGGCGAGTCAGGAAACGTTTACTGAAGGAGTTAAGCACCATGTCTATTGTTGCCGGCGTCGATTTCGGTACGCTCAGTGTTCGCGTCACACTTGTTGACAGCAAGAAAGGTCCGATCGGCACCGCATCGGCTTCGTATCCGCTGCATCGCCGCCATGAGGATCCCAACTACGCCACGCAGGCGCACGCCGACCAGATGGCGGCGCTGGCCAAGGCTTCGCGCGAGGTGCTGAAGGTTTCCGGCGTCGCCGGCTCCGCGGTGGAATCGATCGCGCTGGACACGACCGGCTCGAGTGTAATTCCGGTCGGCGAGGGACTGGAGCCGCTCGACGAATACTATTTGTGGTGCGATCATCGCGCCTTTGCCGAGGCCGAGGAGATTACGCGCAAGGCGCACGAACTGAACTTTGAGGGAATCCAGTGGTGCGGGGGCGTTTACTCGCACGAGTGGGGCTTCGCCAAGCTGCTGCACTGGCTGCGCCACAATCCGGAAAAGCGCGCTCGCTTTGTTACCGCGCTCGAACATTGCGACATGGTGGCCGCCACGCTGTGCGGCGTGAAAGACGTGAGTCAGCTCAAGCGCAGTATTTGCTCCATGGGCCACAAGTGGATGTG
>PMHC01000075.1 GCA_003156495.1 Acidobacteriaceae bacterium | reverse complement strand
ACGTGCGCTCGCGCATCCGCGAAATCGGCATTCGCAAGGCGCTGGGCGCAACCTACCGCGAAATCAAGCTGCAATTTTTGGCCGAGGCGATCATGATTTCGCTCACTGGCGGAGTTGTCGGCAGCGTGATTGGGTTGACGATTCCGCTTTCGATCCGATTTTTCAGCGGCTACGATTTTCCCGTTTCGTGGCTCTCGGTGCTGATCGCGCTGACCTCGGCTACGGTGGTGGGCGTCGTTTTCGGCACCATACCGGCCACGCGCGCCGCGCAACTGGACCCGGTCGAATCGCTCAAATACGAGTAAGGCCGCGCGCCTCTGCCGGCCTTTTCCCCAATAAAAACTTCGCCCGCCGCAAACAAGCCGCGTTAGGCTAATTCCATGTCCGATTCCGCCACGCCGCTAACCCGCCCGCTGCGCATCGTATTGCCTGGTGGCAGCGGCCAGGTCGGCAGCATGTTGGCGCGCTACTTTCACGAGCGCGGCCATCAGGTTACCGTGCTCACGCGCGGGCCTTACACCGCGCCCTGGTTGACCGTGCATTGGGACGGCAAAACCCTCGGCCCTTGGGTCGAAACGCTCGATGGAGCCGATGTTTGCATTCATCTATCCGGCCGCTCAATCGACTGTCGGCTGACCAGACGCAACCGTCGCGAGCTCTACGACTCGCGCATCGGGCCTACGCGCCTGCTGCATCGGGCCTTCGCCACGCTAAACAGCCCGCCGCGGCTGTGGATGAACGCCTCGGCGGCGACCATCTATCGCCACGCGCTTGACCGCGGAATGGACGAGGCCAGCGGCGAGTACGGCGGCGGCGAACCGATCTCGCGCTGGCGGCGCGCGCCCAAAAAGTGGGATTGGATTGTCGATCTGGTCAAATGCTGGGAGGCGGAGTTTTTTGCGCCGCCGATGCCGCGTACGCGCCGCATTGCGCTGCGCACCTCGCTGGTCTTCAGCCCCGGCGTCGGCGTCTTCGCCGTGCTCTCGCGGCTGGCGCGCGCCGGGCTGGGCGGCACGCAGGGCAACGGCCGCCAGTTCGTCTCCTGGATTCACGAGCGCGACTACGCCCGGGCTCTCGAATTTTTAATCGCACACGAAGAGATTGCCGGCCCCGTGAATCTGGCCGCGCCCGAGCCGCTGCCCAACCGCGAGTTCATGCGCGTGCTGCGCGAGGCGTGGGATCGGCCTAACGGCCTGCCCGCTCCCGCACTGCTTTTGGCGCTGGGCATGTTTTTTACCCGTACCGAGACTGAGCTGGTTCTCAAAAGCCGCCGCGTGGTTCCCGGCCGGCTGCTCGACGCCGGGTTCTACTTTGAATTTCCCGCCTGGCCCGAGGCCGCCGCCGACCTGGTGCGTCAGTGGCGGAAAAACAGCTTTTAGCTCTCAGTTGTCAGTTGTCAGTTGTCAGTCGTCAGTCGTCAGTCGTCAGTCGTCAGCCGTCAGCCGTCAGTAGTCAGTCTTCGCCATCGCTGACGATTACAGCAAAAAAGCTAAGAGCTGAAAGCTAATGGCTGTCTTTCGGCGTCACGTCGGTCACAGGCAGATCCCAATGGCCGAGCAGAATCTCGAACCTGCGCTGCTCTTCGCGCTTGTAGGTGGCTTGGTCCGGCCAGAGTTCTTTGATGAACGCTTCTTCGTCGGGATTGGAAGTTGTCGCCACGGTCGAGTCCTTGTAGACGATGGTCACGCGATAGTCCCAGCGGCCGTCCTCGGTGGTGTGGTTGGCCGGCGACTCGATCTTGACCGAGACGATTCTGCCCGTCGCCTGGATTTTTTTGAGCAGCGGATAGTGGTTCTTCAAAAACAGGTCGATGAACTCCTGTTGATGGCCCCACTGGGTTTTGTAGTAGTACTCGACGGTGTAAGGCTGGCCGACGCCCGACTGCGGCGGCGCGCCTTGCGCCCGCAGGGAAGCGGAAAGGCCGGTGATGAACAGAACGGCGAGTGCGGACAAAAGAATTTTGCGCATGCAACCTCCAGAGACGAATTGAAAGCCATTGTAGCGCGGAATGCGCAAGCGCAATTTGCGTGAACCTGCGAAATCTTAGTGCGCGGCAAGCAAAAAAAGGGCCCCCGTTCAAAAACGGGGGCCAAGTTGCCTTGGTTCTCTCGCATGGCGAGAGCTTGTTTGGCGGCCAGGAGGCGGGTTAGCCGCTGGCCAGTCAGATCCTCTGGGGGAGGTTCTCTGCAATTACGGCTGTGCCACGCCGGCTGCGACAGCGCTCTGGGGAGACGTTGCCGCCCTGACCGCCAAGCTGTTTTCCATCAGTCGCAGATGCACGCTGCTGGTGCGTACCCGCGCCGGCTTTTGATCTTCCGTGCCGGTTTGCGGTGTTACGGCATTGCCCAGCGCTACGGCGTGCATGCGATAGACGGGAATCTGGTGTTCGGTAACGAGGTAGCGCTTTACGGCTTCGGTCATGCGCTCCGAGTTTTGGATGCCGGCGCTGCCCGCCGCCGGCGAGTGCGCTTCGATCTCCAGAATGTAGCCATCGTGGCCAGCCAGGCCAGAGGCCAACTCGTCCAGCTTGGCGCGCGCGCTGGCGGTCAGCGCCGGGCTGCCGGCGTGGAAGGCGATTTCAATCTCCGAGACCTGACGGTACTGGTCCAGACCGTCGACGGTGGCGTTGAGCGCATCGACGTGGCTTGAGGCCCGCTGCGCGGCATTGCGCGCCGTTTCGGCCTGCGAGTTGGCGGTCGAGGCCGTCTGGTTGGCCGCGTCGGCCGAGGCCTGCGCGTGCTGAATTCCCGCCTGCGCCCGCGCGTCTACGTCCTTGATATCGCGCGTGTTTTTAGCGTTGACTTCGTCCAGCTCCGTCAGCCGGTCGTTGATCGGATCGATCTGCCGTTTGACCCACTTTTTGCGGGCTAAAGGATTCACGCGGCCCCAGAAGCCTTCTTTGGTCGCGCGCGGCGTTTGTACGGTTGAGGGGGCGGATGCTTGTTCCGCGGATGAGGGAGCGGCGTTTTGCGCGTCGGTCGAGGCCGGCTGCGTTTCTTGCGCCCAAATGGGAATCGCGATAGCCGACGCCAGCGTGAGTACGGCGAACTGGCGCGGGAACAAAGTGTTGTTCTTCATATTGGTTCCCTTCCTGCGCGGTGGGCTTTATTCTGCACGCCCGCGAATGAGCGTTGCTAGCTGCTCGCATATAGCTAAAGCAAGGGATGTGCCAAAGTGGAATTTGCCGGGGAATTACTTGTATCTTGTTGAATATATGCTATTTATTTTTAAAAACTGCGCGGTTTTAAGAGCGCGCCTTCGCTTTCCGCAAGAGGTGAACCGCGTAAATTTTGCGCGATCGTGTAGTTTTTACCCTGTAAAGATGTATCAAGAGCGGCGAATTTATCCGCAATACGCGGGCAGGGAAGCGCGCGAGAGAATTTTTTACACGGCCGCGGATGCGTGCCGCGACTCAGGCGCGGGTGAGCGCGCGCGGCCATTCGGCGGCGCTGTCAACCACTACGTCGGGGGGAACTTCCATCAGATTTTGCGGGCCGAAGCCGAAGGCGCAACCCAGGCACCAGGCGCCGGCGTTGCGCGCGGTCTGTACGTCCACCTTGCTGTCGCCGACCATCACCGTTTCTTGGGGGGCGGCGCCGGTTTCATCCATTAGAGAACGCAGGCCGAGTGGATCGGGCTTTTTTACCGTGAAGCTGTCGCCGCCGTAGATGTGCAGAAAGTAGCCGGCCAGCCCCAGCCCTTCGCAGATGCCCTGCGCCGGGCGCACGGGCTTGTTGGTGAGCACGGCCATGGTGCGCGCCGGGCTGCCGGAATCGGTGTGCAGTTCGTGCAGGGCCTTGAGCGCGCTCTGTACGCCTTCGTAGGCGTAAGTGCAGTCCAGCTTGTGCTCGCGGTAATACTGCAGAAAGAAGGCGTAGGCGTCTTTAAAGAGCGCTTCGTCGATCTGCTCGATGGCGATGGCTTTGGCCAGCGCCAGGGCGCGGCGCATCAGCATGGGCGCGCCGTTGCCCACGAAGCCGGCGACGGTCGGGTCGGGCAGCGGACCGAGGCCGAACTCTTGCAGCGAGGCGTTCACGCTGTTGCACAAATCCTGCGCGGAATCGATCAGCGTGCCATCGAGGTCGAAGACCAGTAGTTTTAATTGCGCAACGGGAATGGGGTGAAGGACGCGAATCATCTTCTATTAGTTTAACGGCAGAGCGCGGGTAGGTGAAGGCGCTGCCGGCGCGAGCGGCTTTTGGGCTGCTCGCGCTGGCGGGTGAGCGATTTTACTGTTTTGGCCGCGCGGCTAGCGAGCGGTTGACGGCGCTGACGATGGCGTTGAGCGAGGCGCTGACGATGTTGCCGTGCATGCCGACGCCGAAGACCGGAGGCCGGTCGCCGATTTGCGCCTCGACAAAACAGACGGCGCGCGCGTTGGCTCCGTCGCCGATGGCGTGCTCCTCATAATCGACAATGCGGACCTTGACGCCGAACTCGCTTTGAAAGCCGGCCAGAAAGGCTTCGATGGGGCCGTTGCCTTCGCCGGAGAAGAGGTGATCGACGCCGTCTTTGGAAACGGTGGCCGTCAGCCGGTTGCTCTCTTCGTCGGAGTCGTCGCGATGGCCGCGATGGGCAAGGGGCGAGCGCCGGTCGATATATTCGACCTTGAATGCTTCCCAAATTTCCGGCGAAGTGACCTCGCCACCCTTGGCGTCGCTGATCTTCTGCACGATGCGGCTGAGCTCGATTTGCAGTTTTCGCGGCAAACGGATTCCGTAGTCGCGCTCAAGCAGAAAGGCCACGCCGCTTTTGCCCGACTGGCTGTTGACGCGAATCACCGCTTCGTAGCTGCGGCCCAGATCCTGGGGATCGATGGGCAGGTAGGGAATCTGCCAGAGTCCGCCTTCGGGCTGGGCGGCAAAGCCTTTCTTGATGGCGTCCTGATGCGAGCCGGAAAAGGCCGTGAAGACCATTTGCCCGGCGTAGGGATGGCGCTCATGAACGGGAATGCGATTGCAGAATTCGACGCTTTTGACGAGCTCTTCGATGTGGGAAAAATCCAGCCCCGGCGCGACGCCCTGCGTGTACATGTTCAGCGCTAGGGTCACGATGTCAACGTTGCCGGTGCGTTCACCGTTGCCGAAGAGCGTGCCTTCGACGCGATCGGCGCCGGCCAAAAGCGCCAGCTCGGCGGCGGCGACGGCCGTGCCGCGATCATTGTGCGGGTGAACGCTGAGCACGATGGATTCGCGATTTTTGATGGCGCGGCTGACCCACTCGATCTGGTCGGCGTAAACATTGGGCGTGGTGGATTCGACGGTGGAGGGCAGATTGACGATGGCCGGATGCGAGGGTGTCGGCTGCCAGACGGCGACGACGGCATTGCAGACTTCGACGGCGTAATCCATCTCGGTGCCGGTAAAACTTTCGGGCGAATATTCGAAGACCCAGTCGGTTTCAGGAAAGCGGGCGGCGTAATCGCGCAGCAGGCGCGCGCCCTTGACGGCCAACTGCTTGACGGCTTCCTTGTCCATGCCGAAGACGACGCGCCGCTGCAGCGTGGAGGTGGAGTTATAGACGTGGACAATGGCCCGATGCACGCCGCGAATGGCGGCGAAGGTGCGCTCCATGAGATCTTCGCGGGCCTGCACCAGCACCTGGATGGTGACGTCGTCGGGAATCCGGTTGTGGTCGATCAGCTCGCGGCAAAAATCGAAATCCGTTTGCGAGGCCGAGGGGAAGCCGACCTCGATCTCTTTAAAACCGCAGGCCAGCAGCAGATCGAACATGCGGAGCTTGCGCGCGGTGTCCATCGGCTCAATCAGCGCCTGATTGCCGTCGCGCAGATCGACGCTGCACCAGGCGGGGGCTTTGTCGATGGTTTTGGAGGGCCAGCGCCGGCCGTCGAATTGGAAGTCGGTAACGGGACGGTATTTGGTGCTCGGATTCTTCAGCATGTTTTTCGGTCTCCCCTATAAAAAATAAAAGCCGCCTCGCGGTTCTCCCCGCTGGCGGCCTCTCAATTTCGATGTTGAGTAAGCCTCAGCCGGGGAACCGAATAAGGTCCAGCAGCAGGAGGCTAAGAGCGAGCGAGAGCGAAGCCGGTAAGGAGGCCGGAATCTTCGTCCATTCGCTTGTGGGCAACAAAGTCATCGTTAGGTACCAATATAATCTGGCCTTCGCTGGGCGGGCAAGGACAAAGAAAGAGGCGGCATCCGAATGAGGCGCGAGTGCTAATTTGCGAGCGCGGCCTGCGGGGACTCAAGCCGTACTTTTTAAAAAAGTCGTAAAAGCTAACCTCTGGCGGCGATCACTCTTTCTTTCTCAATCAGAACTGCAACCGTGAGATCTTTGAATATTGAGGCCTCAAACAATGACCGGCTACCTGCGTTCCGCCGCAAAGCGGGAAGTTTCCGCTTGACCGCGCGATAACTGGAAAGCATTTCCGGGACGGTGGTTCCATCCGCCTGATAAAAGATATTGCGCAGACCGGCCATGACGCCCTTCGGCGTTCCATGATGGATCTGCGGATCAAGCCCGTTGAGGTCGCTCGTCGATTGCTGCGTTCTGTAGACCTTCCGCTCAAAGACGAAAATCCGATGCCGCCCCTTGGTTATGTGGGAATGGTAGAGGGCCAAGCCAAGTTCGAGGGGCATATTGAAGCGGGGGATTCCAGAGGAGAGTTCAATTCTTGAAAGGTCGTGAATCGAGACGTCGGATTGCTGGATAAGCTGGACAATTTCGTCGAGTCGCCCTTGGTTGGGAATGGCAAATGTTGTATTGATTTTCAGGCCTAGCTGCGCCAAGCCCACGACGTACGCCAAGTAAAGTTCCTCAAACTGACCGTCGTAGGGGATATTGAGGAAAACAGACTGTATGCGTTTCTGTCTTGCCACGCCTAACCTGCCTACCGCCGTCCACTTGTCCGCTTTGCGCTCGCTCGATTTTCTATTCTCGCGGTTCGGGATTTGCGGCTCGATCGCTTCGCGGTCTTTGCACTCGAGGGCGTGTTCATGATAACGCGCACTTCAGCAACATGTTCTGGACTCAAACCCAGCCGACGCCCCATCTCTTCAGGGGAGGGCACTCGATTTGTAATCACAAACGCAGCCATGTATAAATTATAAGCTGATTTCGGATGAGCAGAAATCTTCTTCCGCGATCCCTTCATAAAGAAAGAGGCGGCATCCGAATGAGGAATGCCGCCTCTTTATACCGATGCGATTGCGATGAATGGTTAGACGCCGCTATAGGCGGCGAAACCGCCGTCGATGGGAATGACCACGCCGGTGACGAAGGCCGAGGCCGGCGAGAGCAACCAGAGCACGGCGCCGGAAAGGTCGGCGGGCTCGCCGAAGCGGGCCATGGGCGTGTGCGCCAGAATGGTTTTGCCGCGCGTCGTCAGCGCGCCGGTTTCCTTGTCGGTCAAAAGAAAGCGGTTCTGGTTGGTGAGGAAGAAGCCGGGAGCGATGGCGTTGACGCGAATCTTGGGCGAGTATTCCTGTGCCAGATGCACGGCCAGCCACTGGGTGAAGTTGCTGACGGCGGCCTTGGCGGCCGAATAAGCCGGAATGCGCGTCAGCGGACGGAAGGCGTTCATCGACGAGACATTCAAAATGTTGCCGTAACCCTGGGCGGCGAAGAGCTTGCCGAAGGCCTGGCTGGGCAGAATCGTGCCCACGATGTTCAGCTCGAAGACCCACTTGAGCGCGTCGGCCGGCAGATCGAAGAACTTCAACTCGGCGCTGGTGGTGGCCTGCGGCTTGTTGCCGCCGGCGCCGTTAATCAGCGCGTCGACTTTGCCGAACTTGCTCGAGACTTCCGCGGCGGTTTTGAAGACGCTGTCGCGGTCGAGCACGTTGCACTGGAAGAGCGAGATAAGCTTTCCGCGCTCGCCTAGGCTTGCGGCCAGCTCTTTGCCGTGCTCGATGTTGATGTCGAGAATGGCGACCTGAGCGCCGCAGCCGACCAGCGCGCGGGTAAGCTCGCCGCACAAAACGCCGGCGCCGCCGGTGACGGCGATGGTTTTGCCCTTGAAGTCGTACATCTTGGTGAGTTCCGCCAGATCGAGCGAAACCTGTTTTGCAGCTTCTGCCATTTTGGTCCTTTCCGATTTGCCTCCCGCGCGGGGAGGCCCCATATGCATGTACGAGTATAAAGACCTTCGAGAGGTCTGACCAGTGCTCCCCGTCACCGGCGGAAATGGTCGCGTCTCTCTGCCGCTTTGAAGCCGCGCACAAAAAAAGCGGAGCATCTATCGCTCCGCTTTCATTTTGGATTGACTTTTTTGGATGACTCTTTTTGATTGGCCGAAGTGGTTTTTAATCGAGCCGAAGTCAGCCGGGCCGGAATCAATAAAGCCGGAAATTGACCAGGATGGTGATCTGTACCGGAACCGGCGTTCTGCCGTCTTTCATGGCCGGCTTGAATTTGTACTGCCGGATGGCCTCGATGGCTTTTTCGTCCAGGCCCATGCCCGCGGCTTGTACGACGCGAATGTTCTGCGGATTGCCTTGCGCATCGACAATCAAAGAAACCTCGCAACTGGCCTGGTACTTGGTGCGGCGAGCTTCGTCGGAGAACTCGGCCTCGACGCTGTGGATTACCACCGGTTTGGAGACGCTGCCGCCGATTCTGTAAAGTCCGCCGCCAGTGTTGCCGCCGTAGCCGGGGCCATAGCCGTTACCGTGTCCGGAACCCAATCCGCCGCCGGAGCCGGAGCCCATGCCGGAGCCCGATCCGGTACCAGCCGAAGCCAGCGTCACGTTGGAAGAACTCTTCAGGCCGATCATCGGCATGTTCGGGTTATCGGGTAGTTGCAGATTTTTTTGCACGTTGATGGCCGCCGGCTCGGGCAGCTTGGGGTGCTCGTAGGTCTGCGGCTGAGGCGGTGCAAGAGGCTGCGCGGTACGCTCGGGCAGCTTGCCCTTGTTGGCTTCGATTTGGCTGCGGTCGCCACCGCCACCGCCACCGCCGGCCTTGTTCGCGGCCTGCGGGCCTTTGTATTCGCTTACCTCCACGTTGGTCGAAGCCAGCAGCGTCGGCTTGACCGTCTCGACCACTTTTTTGCCCACGAAAAACAACATCACAAGCAGGATCGAAACATTCACCGTGGTGGCGATGCCGACGGCCCAGGGATTGGTCTTGACGGCCATCCGATCGGGAACCGGAATTGGCTCCGAGGTCAGCTCGAGCGGCGGCAGCTTCGGCGGAAAAAATAGATCCCGTACGTTTTCCCACAGGCTGCTCAGAAGGGGCTGTTCCTGGGTCGTTTTGCCTAATAAGGCGTCCAATTCATGCCCGTTCATTGCCGCTGCGCCCTCCGGGAACCGGTCCTTGCCGTTTTGAATGGATGGTTTGCCATAGTTTGCCGCAGATTAGCTGGTCTGGGGTCTGGCCGGACGCGATTGCGCCCCTGCGCAGGCCCATCGATTCATTATCCTCGACCGCGCCCATTCTTGTCTCGGCGCGTCGGGCCTTTCATCCCAATTACCCAGTTTCCGCCGTCTCCTCTCGTTCCTTTTCATCGCCTCTGCTTGAATAGACGAAATAGCGGCCGGGTTAGTTAACGAAAAAAGCCGTAGTGCGGCGTTTACACTGATATAGAGATATCACTGTCATTCGTTGGAGTTCCAATGTCCCCAGTAACGGAGTTGAAGGCGACGCTGACGTTGCCTAAAACTGCCTTCTCGATGAAAGCAAATCTGCCGCAGAATGAGCCGCTTCGGCTCGCCCACTGGGCCTCGCTCGGCCTCTACGCCAAGCTGCGCGAAGCTGGCCGCGGACGCCCCGCCTATCTGTTGCACGATGGCCCGCCCTACGCCAATGGGCCCATTCACCTGGGCCACGCCCTCAATAAAGGGTTGAAAGATTTTGTGGTCAAGTCAAAGACGATGGCCGGCTACAACGCCCCCTACGTGCCGGGCTTTGACTGCCACGGGCTGCCGATCGAGATTAAGGTGGACGAGAAGCTGGGGCGCAAAAAACTGGAAATGCCCGCGCCGGCGGTGCTCGAAGCCTGCCGCGCCTATGCGCAGAAGTATGTTGACCTGCAAAGCTCGCAATTCGAGCGGCTCGGCTGCTTTGGCCGCTGGTCCAAGCCCTACAAGACGATGAATCGCCCCTACGAGGCCAAGACGCTTGAAGCCTTTTATGGCTTTCTGGAAAAAGGCTTCGTCTATCGCGGACTTCGTCCCGTATATTGGTGCCTCCACGACCACACGGCGCTGGCCGAAGCCGAGGTTGAATACAAAGACATCGCCAGCCCGTCGATTTACGTGCGCTACAAGCTAACCAGCGACCCGGCGGCCTTTGCGCCGGTGCTGGCCGGGCGCGAGACTTACGTCATCATCTGGACAACGACACCATGGACGCTGCCTGCGTCGTTGGCTGTCTGTTTCCATCCCGACTTTGAGTACGTGGCGCTCGACTGCGACGGCGGCGTCTACATCGTTGCCGGCGAGCTGGCGGCCAAGACCATCGCCGACTGCAAGCTGAAGAGCAAAAAAAATCCTGACCAGCCGGCCTCCGAGGCCGATATCGTCGCCCGCTTCAAGGGCGCGGCGCTGGAGCGTGCAACTTTCAAGCATCCATTTTTGGAGCGCTCGATTTTGGGCGTGCTGGCCGACTACGTTACAGCCGATACCGGCACCGGCGCGGTGCACACCGCACCTGCGCACGGCGCGGACGATTTTTATACCGGCCAACGGTACGAACTCGATCCGACCTGCCGCGTTGACGCCGGCGGCCACGTGCATGTGGACCCGGAGGCCTGGCCCTTCACGCAGCCTCCGGCCTTCGAGGGGCTGAATGTTTGGAAGGCCAATCCGGTGGTGATCGCGCTGCTTGAAGAGCGCGGCGCGCTGCTGGGCGGTGCCGAGATTATCCACTCTTATCCGCACTGCTGGCGCTGCCA
>PMHC01000285.1 GCA_003156495.1 Acidobacteriaceae bacterium | reverse complement strand
TGAAGTACTCCTGCGCCTCGCGAACTTCGGTCCGCTGCAGGTGCCGCACTTCGAGAGCGATTTTGTCGAGCGTGGAGCCGAGCACGGCCAGCGTGGCGATGTAGGCCGCGTGCCGGTCGCGCTGAATGACCTGCGTGGCCACCAGCGCGGGCTTCAAGCCCAGCCGCGCGCAGATTTTTTCTTCGTGTTCAGGCTTCAGATGCCCGAAGGTTCCGACAGCGCCCGAGAGCTTGCCCACGCGCATGTCTTCGGCCGCCGCGTCAAAGCGCGCCAGGTTGCGCTCCATCTCNNCCGAAGGTGGTGGGCTCGGCGTGAATGCCGTGCGTGCGCCCGATAATGGGCGTGTGTTTGAACTCGATGGCACGGCGTTTGAGCACATCGAGCAGCGCCACGATGTCTTCGCGGATCTGCGCCGAGGCCTCTTTGATTTGCAGCGCCTGCGCCGTATCTACAATGTCATTCGAGGTTAGCCCGTAGTGCAGCCAGCGGGACTCGGCGTCGAGGCCTTGCTTCTTCAGGCTTTCGGCGACGGTCGTGGTAAAGGCGATTACGTCGTGCTTTACCTCGGCTTCGATTTCGGCCACGCGCGCGGCCGACACCGTCGCCTTGGTCGCGATGGCTTCGGCCGCCGAGGCTGGAATAACGCCAAACTCGGCCAACACCGTCGAGGCCGCCGACTCCACTTTTAGCCAGCAATTGTACTTGTTCTCGTTGGTCCAGATCCGGCCCATCGCCGGCCGTGTATACCGTTCGATCAACTTGACTCTCCTTGAAAAACAGCTTTCAGCCTTCAGCTCTCAGCTTGACTATTGCGACGCCAGCTTTGCCGGCGGCGAAAAAATTTGCGGAACGCACCGGCGCGCCGGCGAAATGCCTCGCAAGAGACACCGCAGCCTGCTCCACTATCGATTGTACGAAGAGGAGCGGCTTCAGGCGCGCGGAATCTTGAGCCGCCGGCAGAGTTCATCTTTCAGCAAGCCCTGGCCGGGCTTGTAGGGCTGGAACCAGACGCCGTCAATCACCAACTGCGGCACCGAACGCCTGCCCACGCGACGCACAATCTCATCCGAGGCCGCTTTGTCGGCATCGGGATCGATCACCGAATACTTGACGCCGCGCTCGTCTAAGAACTTACGCGCCGC
This sequence comes from Acidobacteriaceae bacterium, assembly GCA_003156495.1. Lineage (GTDB taxonomy): Bacteria > Acidobacteriota > Terriglobia > Terriglobales > Acidobacteriaceae > Telmatobacter. The sequence continues at coordinate 3,307 of PMHC01000285.1, read as the reverse complement.
GCGACAATCCGGACACCAGCCGACCGCATACATCACCACATTCATGTGCGCATTGTACCGCCATTGAGCTACGGCCATCGGCTTCGCTTGAAGGAAATTCAACCTCGTTGGCGACGCGGCAAGGGCCGGCGATAATGGGAATATGAGTTACTTATGGCTGGCGCTGGCGATTGTTTGCGAGGTGGTGGCGACTTCAAGCCTGAAGGCTACACAAGGCTTCACGCGCCCCGTTCCATCGATCGTCGCCATTGTCGGCGTGGCTGCGTCGTTCTACTTCATTTCGCTGACGGTCAAGACTATTCCCATCAGCATCAGCTACTCCATCTGGGGCGGTGTGGGAACGATTCTGGTGGCGCTGATCGGCTTCATCGTCTATCGCCAGGCGCTGGATGCGGCCGCCCTTGTCGGCATGGCCCTGATTGTCGCCGGCGTGGTGATTATCAATTTGTTTTCAAGGTCGGTGGCGCACTAGGTCTACAACCGTCTGACCAAGGATTGACTTATCGCCGCTCGCGGAAGAAATTCCGCAACAGTTCGGCGGATTCCTCGGCCAGGATACCCGGCTCGACTTGCATCTGATGGTTGAGTCGCGGATGGTTCAGCACTTCGAGCACCGAGCCGCAGGCGCCGGCCTTGGGGTCTGCCGCGGCGTAAACCAGCCGCGCGATGCGCGCGTGCGTCATAGCTCCGGCGCACATGGCGCAGGGCTCGAGCGTCACGTAGAGCACGCAATCCGTCAGCCGGTAATTGGCCAGCTCGCGCGCGGCCGCGCGCATGGCTACAAGCTCGGCGTGCGCGGTCGGGTCCACATCGCGCAGCACGCGATTTTGCCCGTAGGCGACAATCTCGCCTTCGCGCACGATTACAGCGCCGATCGGCACTTCACCGGCCTCGCCGGCCCGCCGCGCTTCTTCGAGCGCGAGTTGCATCGCCTCCAGATCGGTCATAGCGTAAATTCAATTCCCTTTAGATGCTGCAAATTCAGGACCGCAAGGTTACGCGATTCCAGAAACCCTGTAAGAGGCCAATCGACAGTAATAACAAGATGAGTTTTTGCAAGGCTAGCCAGTGCAGCATCTGTAAGGCCGAACCGAATTGCAGATGCATCGGACGCGATTTGGGCAGAATCTTCAAATAGCTCCGGAACGACTTGGATTCGTTGCGAAAATATCTCCGTCCATGACGATTTCTTCCAATCGGGAAGAGCGTTTGCGAGATTCGAAACTTCGGTCAAGACATGGGGTGTAGTACACCAAGCGGGAAACAGCTTAAGGAGTTCGGAAAGTAGCAAATAATCGTACTCCTCGAACATGCCAAGCCGCTTGAAAGAGCGCAGCAAGGAAAAATCAAGCGTGCAGAGCAAGTGCAGTAACAACACATTCGTATCGAGAATCGCGCTACGTCCAATATACGGCCGCACTAAAGAATGATCGCTCAGCTTCATGCTGCTCGCTGCTTGAGAGAAACGAATTTCCCGTCAGCACCATCCACGACAACGACTTTGGCAATCCGATTGAAGCCGAACGGACTGGACGACATGGAAGAAACGGGATAGCTGAAGGTAATCGCCCAATTGTCGATCCCAACACGCTTTGTCGGAATGCGCTCAATCTCCTCTAGCCGAATTTGCTCGCGCGCGAGGGGATCGATTTCATGCTGATATAGCTCGATGAAATGCAGCCGGGCTGCGTCGATTGCTTCCTTGACGGTCAAAGCCATACCTAGTCTCCAATGCCAACATTTTACTCTGAAATTGCCTTGCCGGTGGCTGGCTGCTGCTGGGTCATGCAGTGCAGCGTGCCCAGTCCCCAGACGAGATCGACCGCATGAACACCGACGATTTCGCGGTCTGGAAAGAGTTCAGCCAGGGCGTTGAGCGCCACGCGGTCATTGGGGTCGTGAAAGGTGGGAACCAACACGACGCCGTTGGCGATATAGAAATTCGCATAGCTGGCCGGCAGACGCTGTCCGCGAAAGACCACGGCGCGGGGCAGAGGGAGTTCGACGATGGTGAACGGCTTGCCCTTCGGGGTGCGCGCGGCCTTCAGACGGCGCAGATTTTCCGCGAGCGGCGCATGGTTGGCGTCGCGCACGTCAGGCTCAACAACGGTCACAATCGTTTCCGGCCCCACAAAGCGCGCAAGGTCGTCCACATGCCCGTGCGTGTCGTCGCCTACGATGCCGCGATCGAGCCAGATCACGCGATCGATGCCGAGGTAATCTGAAAAAATCCGCTCCAATTGTTCGCGACCGAGACCGGGATTGCGCCGCTGCACATCGCTCAGCAGACACTCTTCAGTAGCTAACATCAGCCCCGCGCCGTTCACGTCAATCGCGCCGCCTTCATGCACGCACTTCGTGCCGTTATCGTTTTGGCGCTTTACAGCGTTTGTTTTTTGAACGACCGGCTGCCAGTGCGGACACCCCAGCAGCTTGGCCACGCGGCCGGGGAGTTTGTCGTCGAGCTTCCAGTCGTCGTACTTGGCCCAGGCGTTGAAATGCCAATTGGTGAGGCCGACGCGGCCCTGCGCGTTGCGGACAAAGATGGGACCGGAATCGCGCGTCCAACTGCGATCGGTGGGCCAGCGATGGAAACTTACCTGATCGAGATTTGCGCCGGAGCGAGTGAGCATGGAACGCACACGCCGCTCGGCCGCCGAGTTTTCCAGGACCAGATGCACGCGCTCATGGGCGGCCAGCAGGCGCACAATCTCGGCATAGAGCCAGGGAATCGTCGCGAACTTGCCCGGCCAGTCGGTTGGGGTGTGCGGCCAGACGAGCCAGGTGGCCTCGTGCTGCTCCCACTCGGCGGGCATGCGGTAGCCGAGCGCGCGCGGCGATTTTTTGTTTGTTGCGTCAGTTAAAGAAGCTCTGTTTAAGTTTGTCATTGTGCGAAACAAATATTTTTCTCAGGACTAAAGCATTTTCACAATGGGTGTAATGGCGTATCGATTAACTCCCACCCTAACCGCATAGAACGCGGTTAGAATGGGGCACCCCAAATTTTCACTACACTATCGTTGAAAATGCTTTAAAGTCCCGTTGATTTTGAGGCCGGTTTACGGCACGGCTAAGGCCATGCCCTTTCAAGGCCAAAGCTCAATCAGCGGTTATCTTATCGAGGAATCTCTGCGTGATTCCGCCGTAGGCGTCAATGCGGCGGTCGCGCAAAAACGGCCAGTTGCGACGCGTCTCTTCGATCAGCCCCAAGTCGATTTCGGCCAACAGAATTTCTTCCTTTTCATGGCTGGCTTTGGCGATGACGCGGCCGAAGGGATCGGCGATAAAGCTGCCGCCCCAGAACTCG
>PMHC01000105.1 GCA_003156495.1 Acidobacteriaceae bacterium | reverse complement strand
CACTCTACACCTACAGGAGATTGGCTCTAGCCTATCGACGCGCGGCTTTTCTGCCTCGCGCCGCGGCCGGCGGCGCATTGAGAATCGCCGTCCAGCGCGGCACCGGCGCACGCGAGGCGGTTTTTGCCTTGGCGATGGCCAGGGCCGCCGTCTGCTCGACGATCCACTCGAAGTTTTTGGCGCCCACCGACCGCGGATCGGCGTCCGGCACCGGATTCATGAAGTCGATGGTGTAGGGCACGCCATTTTCTACCGCGAACTCGATGCTATTGGTCTCATAGCCCAACGCGCGGCAGAGCTTGAGCGCATCCTCTTCGATTCGCGCAAAAAGCTGCCGCGCATGGAAGGTAGAGGCACGGCCCACCTCCGGCAGATAGCGCTCGTTCTGCGGCCGCCGCGGATCGTAGGGCATGATGCGCACCTTCTTCTGCCCGACCACGTAGCAGCGATAGTATTCGGTGTATTCGACGGCCTTCTGGTAGATCATGCACGCTTGGCGCGACTGATCGTAGGCGTGGAAAAACTCCTCGCGCCCGCGCACCTCATGCACCTCGCGCCAACCGCCGCCGTCGACCGGCTTTAAAAAGCCGTGCACGCCCACGGCGGCGAAGACCCCGTCCCAGTCCAGCGGAAACTCCAGGTTGCGCAGCGAGTGCTCGGTGGTTCCCGACGCGTACTCCTTCTGCGGCAAAAGCACGGTGGGGGGCACGGCGACGCCCAGCCGCCGCGCCAGCGTGTAGTTGACGAATTTGTCGTCGGCCGAAGACCAGAAGGGATTGTTGATGATGACCGCGCCGGAGAGCGCGGCGTGCTTTAAGAAGGCGCGATAGTAAGGAATTTCATGCGAGATGCGGTCGACGATCACCGCGTAGCGCGAGGCCGCATCGAGCCGCACGGCGCCGGTTTCAACGAACTCGGCCGCGATGCCGGCCGGATGCAAAGCGTTGATCCGCTCCACCAGTGCGCTGGGAAAACCCCTTTCCGCACCGAACAAGACGCCGATCTTTTTCATGCGACGGCCTCCGTGCCCCGCGGCGGCACGCCGCGAACCCGCACGGGAACAGTGTACGACAGCGCACGGAGGAGGGGCAGCGGGAACTAGATGGGGGTGGATGGATTTGCACCCGCGATGACAGCTTCTAGCCTCTAGCTACTCGCTTCTAGCTCTGGGGTTACGGCGGCGTTTTTTGTTGTGGTTCCCCGGTCTCAAAGTCGAGAGCTGGGGCACGCAGCATCTTCACAATGGGTGTATCGGAGTATTGATTGACTNNCAAAGAACGCGGCTAGAATGGGGCACCCATGATGACAGGAATTTAAGCTGTCTGGAAGCTAATCGACGCGGAAGTGGCAGCCGTGGCTCTCCGGGCAGCAGCGGGCCTGATCGAGAATCAACTGCGCGGTGAGAATGCCGTTGCGCAGACCGACGATCGAGTCGCTGACCTCGCAGCGACTGTAGAAGCGGGCAATCTCAAGATCAAGCTCACTCAACAGGCGCCAGGCGCGGTCTAAACGGCGGCTGCTACGGATCAGGCCGACGTAATTCCACATGGTTTGCTGGATGATGAGCCAGTCCTGAGCGATCAGCGCCGGGTCGGCGGGCTCGCGCTCATAGCGCCATGCGGCGATTTGCGGGAAGACCGCCGTTCCGCCGGAGCGGATGCGCTCGGCGGCAGCCAGACCGGCGCGCGTGCCCCAGACGAGACACTCGAGCAGCGAGGTGCTGGCCAGACGATTGGCGCCGTGCAGGCCGGTGCAGGCCACCTCGCCGGCGGCGCGCAGACGGTCGATGTTGGTGCGGCCCTCGCTATCGACGGCGACGCCGCCGCAACTATAATGCGCGGCGGGAACGACGGGGATGGGCTGCTTGGTCATATCGACGCCGTGCTCCATGCAGACGGCGTAGATGCCGGGGAAGCGCTGGCGGAGATAGTCGGCCGGCTTGTGCGTGATGTCGAGATAGGCGCAGGGCTCGCCGCTTTCGAGCATGATCTGGTAGATGGCGCGGGCGGCGATGTCGCGCGGGGCCAGCGAACCGTCGGGATGGAAGCGCTGCATGAATTCTTTGCCGTGACGATCGACGAGTTTGCCGCCCTCGCCGCGCACGGTTTCCGAGATCAGGAAGCAGCCGTCGGGGGCGTAAAGCGCCGTGGGATGAAACTGCACGTACTGCATGTTGATGAGCCGCGCGCCGGCGCGATAGGCCATGGCGAAGCCGTCGCCACGCGCGCCGGCCGGGTTGGTGGTGTGAAGAAAAACCGCGCCCAATCCGCCAGAGGCGAGAATCGTTTCATGCGCCAGCAGCGGCGTAACGATTTTGGCTTCCTGATCGAGAACGTAGGCGCCGTAGCAGGTCACGGGGCGATAGATGTCAGAGGCGTCGAGCGAATGGTGCGAGCCGGTGAGCAGATCGACGGCGGTGGCATTGGTGAGCAGCGTAACGTTGGGCAAGTTGCAAACGCGCTCGAAGAAAGCGCGCTCGATGGCCAGCCCGGTCTGGTCTTTATAGTGAGCGATGCGCGGGCGGGCATGGCCGGCCTCGCGGGTAAGGTGCGGCTCGCCGGGCGAGTCGGGCGCGGGATCGAAGGGAATCTTGAGCTCGTCGATGAGAATGCTTTTGACGAGCTTAGGGCCTTCGATACTGAGCTGACGCGCGGCGTCGGGATAGGTGCGGCCCGCGCCGACGGTGATGATGTCGGCGACCAGATCTTCCGGGTCTTCGCCCGGAGAGCGGTAGATGATGCCGCCCTGCGCGCGATAGCTATTGGTTTCGCTGGGTTCGTGCACGCGCATGATGAGCGTGACCTGACAGCCTTTTTGCGCGGCATGCCAGGCGGCGGAAAGGCCGGCGAGGCCGCCGCCGATCACGAGAACGTCGGTTTGTGCGGGAATATTCAAGATTGAGTCCTTACCTGATGGGCCTGGAGCGACGGTTCGGGCTCGATCTCAAAGCTCAGATCGACGGCGGGCACGGAGTGGGTGAGCGCGCCGACACTGATCCAGTCGACGCCAGCCTCAGCGTAGGGGCGCACGCTTTGAAGCGTGATGCCGCCCGAAGCCTCGGCGAGTATTTTATGTTGCGGATCGCGGCGATGCAGCAGTTGCACGGCCTCGGCGGCCTGCGGCGGCGTCATATTATCGAGCAGAATTACGTCGGGCGCGGAATCGATGGCGGCATTGAGCTCTTCGAGCGTCGTGACTTCAACTTCGATCCAGGCGGCGCGTCCGCGCATCGGCTCGACGGCGGCCAGAGCCTGACGCACGCCGCCGGCCATGCGGATGTGATTGTCTTTGATCAACACGGCGTGGCTCAGATCGCGGCGATGATTTTTTCCGCCGCCGGCGCGTACCGCGTACTTATCCAGATCGCGAAAACCGGGGATGGTCTTGCGCGTATCGAGAATTTTTGCGCCGGTTCCCTCGACGGCGCGAATGAATTGACGGGTAAGCGTGGCGATGCCGCTGAGCCGCTGCACCAGATTGAGCGCCGTGCGCTCGCCGCCTAAAAGCGCGCGGGCCGAGGCTTGGACACGTACGGGAATTTGACCGGGAAGAATCTCATCGCCATCGTGGGCTACGATTTCAAAGCGCGCCGCCGGATCGAGCAGGCGGAAGACCGTCTGAAAGACTTCAACACCGGCCAGCACCAGCGGGGCCTTGGCCAGAAGCACGCCTTGCGCCTGGCAATCGGGCGCGACGATCGGCTCGGTGGTGATGTCGCCGGAGGGCATATCTTCAGCGAGGAAGAGGCGAAGTTGCGCAAGGTAAATGGGTGCGGTCAGCGAAGTTTCCATGTGCGCGCGGCGTCCTTTAACTCATAGCCAGCATGCGCTGGATGGGCTGCAAAGCCGCCTGGCGCAGCGGCTCGTCAAGCTCAATCGCGGGCTGGCGGGTCTTCATGTCATGGTAAAGTTTTTCAAGCGTGTTGAGGCGCATGTGCGGGCAAAGATTGCAGGCGCAGCCGCCCTCGCCCGGCGCGGCGATAAAAGTTTTCGCCGGGCAGGCCTTCTGCATCTGGTGCAGGATGCCGGCCTCGGTGGCGACGATGAACTCAGTGGCAGCGTTCTGCTCGGCAAAGTGCAAAATGCCGGCCGTCGAACCGATGTAGTCGGCGTGGCGCAGCACGGCCTCGCTGCATTCGGGGTGCGCCAGCACCATGGCTCGCGGATATTTTTGCCGCAGCTCGATAATGCTGCGCTCGGTAAAAGTTTCATGCACCAGGCAGGAGCCCTGCCAGAGCCGCATCTGCCGCCCGGTTTTCTTTTGGATATACGCGCCCAGGTGACGGTCGGGAGCGAAGAGAATCGGCTTGTCGGCGGGAATCTGGCGAACGATTTTTTCGGCGTTGCTCGAGGTGCAGATAATGTCGCTGAGCGCCTTGATTTCAGCACTGCAATTGATGTAGCTGATCACGATGTGGTCGGGATAGCGTTCGCGAAAGGCGCGGAAGAGCGGCGCCGGACAGCCATCGGCCAGCGAGCAGCCGGCCTTCATGTCGGGCAGCAGAACGAGCTTGCCGGGATTGAGAATCTTAGCGGTTTCGGCCATGAAGAGCACGCCGCAAAAAACGATTACGTCGGCGTCGGTTTTGGCCGCCTGCTGCGAAAGCTGCAAACTGTCGCCGACAAAATCGGCGAGATCTTGAATCTCGGAATCCTGATAGTAGTGCGCCAGAATGACGGCGTTCATCTCGCGCTTCAGACGCGCAATCCCGGCCTCGTAATCAGGAAGAGGAGTTGGGGTTGACTCCTTGGAAGGGAAAGCACCGGGCATGAATTAATGTTAACACTGAGTGAATGAAAGCCGCATGAAATGGCCCTGAAACGACGCCGGCGGCAGGCAAAGGCTTGCCGCGCGCGGACGTGGAGTAGACAACCGGCCGCGTCCGCGCGCATGCAGCGGCTTATTTGCCGCCGCCCAAAGGGATTCTGACGCTGATGGCAATGGCGGCTTTGGCAGTCCAGTAGTTAGTGGTGGCCGGCGTGGGCGGGCTCGATGTACCCAACGACTGGCCGACCGTGAAGCCTCCGCTTAGCTTGGTGTCTGTACCGATGTCGGCCAAAGCGCTGATGGCGAAGGCGCGATAGGAGAAGGTGAGGCCGGCGCCGTAGTTCACGTTGGACATGACCGAGTTGTAGCCGACGCCGCCGGTAGCAAAGAGCGCCGATGCCTGCTGACGCGCGATCCACTGCTTGAAGGGAAAGTTAACGAACTCCATGGGAACGACGGCCCAGGTTTTGGTTTCTTGCACCACATTGTCGGTAATAGCGCCGCCCGACGAGACGGCGGCTTTGGCGTAGCCATGATAGGGCGCCATGGGCAGCAACAGGCCGCTGGCAAGCTCAATGCGCGGCTGACTTTGAAATTGAATGTTGACGGTCAGCAGCTTTTGCTTCGCGGGAGCTTTCGCGAGGTTGGCGAGCAGGTACTCGTCCGGGGTGGGAATGGGATTGGCGGCAATGCGATCGATGGTGGCGGCAAGTTTGTTGGAGTAGTTGATGTCGCAGGCGATAGTGAGATCGCCGCCATTCACGTGAGACGGGTTTGAGCTTTCACTCACTGGCCCAGCCCCAACGGAAAGTTTTTCGCAATCTTTCGACTCGGTGATTTGGAAAGTAATGCTCGCGGCAATGTTCTGTTTCTCAAGCTGATCGATACGTGCCTCTAAGGCTGTTAGTTTGGCGGTTGCGGCATCAACATTTTTCTGCAAAGAGGCGAATGCATTCTGAAGATTCGTTTGATTGGTTGCCAGTTGCAAGGCTTCAGAATCATTTTGAGGATGAGCTTTCTTGAAGCTATCAACTTCCTGGGAAAGAGTCGCGATCTTAAGGCTTATATCATTCAACGTTTTCGGTTTTGGCAAAGCCTCGATGGCCGAACTCAGGGCGCTGGATTGTTTTGCCGCCCACGCCGGCCAATTGAACCACGGCGCATCCCCGGCGGTATATTGCAGCGCCGCGTGAATATCTTGGAGCGAATTGCTTGCCTCGTTGAGGTAAGCCGTTTCAAGGTCGGCAATCTGCTGATTCACGCGTGCTTGCGCCAAGCTAATATCTGATGCTTTCGTGCATTGATCTACGTCGTTCTCGTTTTCGCACTGCGGCGGCTGAGAGGACAGGATATGCCTCTCGGGATTTCTCCTGACCACCTCGCTGATAATTTCAATCTTTCCCACATAGCCTTGGAGCGCCTGCGCAAGATTTTGAAACACATCTTGCGGCACGGAAAGAGTGCTCGACTTCCAATCGAAGCTGAGCTCTTCCAGCGGCGATGGATGGCAGACAACAACCGTGACCGTATGTTTGCGCGCGACGTAAATCGTGGGCGACGTGATGGGGTTCTTGCGGTCGATGGTTAACAGGCAGTCTTCGTTCAGCGCCGTGTAGGAGCAGAGCTTCAACTTTGCCGAAGGTTGCGGGCAGTTGTCTTGCGCCCTGGCGGGGGAGAAAATCGCGCTGCTCAACGCGGCCAAGATAGCGAGAACAACGTAGTGTTTGCGCATCATAGGCTCCTGGATTTTCCGTGCGAGATGGGGAGCGCGGCCTGACGCCTGAGTTTTTCGGGAGGGGATTGGATTTTCCGCGAGCCTGAGAGGGCCCCTGTTTGCCGCTCGCTTCCATGCGTTCGCACCTCTCCGGAGGGGCCCATGAAATGCGCCGATACCGCAAACCGCCAAAATCCCGGGAATGTGGATCAATATACAGGAGAATTTGGCGCATGGCGTGAAATCTTTTTTTCGAGCTTCTGTGTGCATGATGCGCGGCAATCATCCAGAAGAAAATTCGTCTTTACCCGCGCAAAGAGGCCGCCTATGATGGAGGGCAATCGTTATGGCCGATCAGGAGACACGGCTGACGCGCTGGCGGCAGGCAGGCGTTCTGGATGCGAAATCGGTCGCGGCTCGATCAAACAGCCACGGGAGGCGCGCAATGAAGATCGGAAGATGGACGATTGCCGGCCTCTCGGTGGCGGTGCTGGCAGTGCTGTTTTCAACCGTGGCGGCAAAGCATCTTTACGAGCGCTGGCGCTGCCCGCGAGTGTGGACGCGCGCCGCGGCGGTCGATTCCGAGCTGCCAATGCGCGGCCGCTATCTGGCGCTGCAACTGACGGTGGACGGCTGCCAAAGCACGTTGCCCTCGGCCAAGCTGGCGGAGTTTCCCAGAGACTATAGCGGAGCGGTAAAGCCGGGTCCGTATGTGCTGCGGGCGCAACCAGTGGTTTTTCGCGCGAATTTGAAGGCCGCCAATGGACGGCTCATCGCGGTGCGCCCCGAGGGCGTGGAGAATACGGAGGAGGGCGAGTGGATTTCGGCCGCGGCCGGAGCCGTTTGCGACCAGATGCAATTGAAGCAGCCGGTACATTTTTTCATCGGCAAGCATGCGCCGAGTCCGCTGACCGCTGGCGCGGAGCTGTGGGTCGAGGTGATAGTGCCGCCCAAGGGCGCGCCGCGACCGCTTCAGTTGGCGGTGAAAGAGAATGGAATTTGGAAGCCGCTGAAGCTGAAGTAGATTAGAGCAAATCGCCTGATGGTATAGAGGAAAAACGTCCCTCGGGGCCTAAAGGCCACGTAGATTTGATTGAGTTTACGGCACGGCTGAAGCTGTGCCCCTTCAAAGCCACTCTACATCTGCAAGAGATTTGCTCTAGGCAGCGAAGCCGTTCAGGCTTCTTCGGCTTCGTCGAGGTTGACCATGCCGACGGGCAGAGCCATCTCAATGCGGCGAGCCTCGAGGTCGATCTTGCGCAGATAGGCTTTGGCGAAGGGGATCAGCAACTCGCGCTGGGCGCTGTGGAGAACGAGCAGTGGCGCGGAACCGGCCGAGCGATCGACGTTTTCAATGACGCCGATGGTGGCGGGTTTAGCGCCAGCCACGTCGATAACCGTGCAGCCGACAAGATCGGAGATGTAGGCTTCGTCTTCGGCGAGGGGAGCGCGCTCGGAGCGGGGAATGGCGACAATCAAGCCCTTGAGCTCCTCGGCGGCGGAGATCGAGTCAATGCCGGCGAAGTGCAACACGACGTCGCCTTTGTGCATCCAGGAAGTGAGGAGTTCCGCGGAACGGGCCGAGGACACGGCTTCGCGTTCGCTCAAAGTAGGAGTTCCTTCGGACAAAGGAAAATGATCGCCGGCGGAAGACAGCTCAGGCGGAAGCAGCCAGAGCTGCTTTCTCTGGGCAAATCTTTCGGGGAAATCAGTCAGAATTTCTGCCAGGACTTCGCCCTTACGCCCTTGCGGGCGGCGAATCCTCGCCAGCCAAACCCACGGCTGCGCCATGGTGGTCATCTCCGATTTCGGGGTCTCGCCTATTGCTTGTCATCCTCTTCTAGAATGTCGAGCGTATAGCGGTGATGCACTTTCATGCTCACCGCCCCGAGAATCGTTCTCATGGAGCGCGCTGTGCGCCCCTGTTTGCCGATGACCTTGCCTACATCCTTCGCCGCCACCCGGAGCTTGAGAACGGTGCTCTCATCCCGGCTAACAGCTTCCACTTCTACGGCATCCGGCTCATCTACCAAGGCCCGCGCTATGACGCGGACCAGCTCGTCCACTTGCACCGTATCGACTTGGGCCATGATCGTGCCTCTGACCATCTGCGTTCGCAAATTGGCGAAATATAAAGCCGTGCGCGAATAGTATCATGCGGAATCGCGATGGACAATGAATTATAGGCCGGCCCATTGCCAGCCTGACCGCCTCAAGCGCCCGCCGAGGCAGGGCGCTCGAGGAATTACGCCGCGACAGTATCTTCAGTCGGAGCCGGAGCCGCCGGCGGGTTTTTGGTAACGAGCCTCTCCAGCGTGGAGGAAAGCTGTGCGCCCTTGCCGCGCCAGTAAGCGATCCGCTCATGTTTCAACTCGACCGTAGCCGGGTTGGTGCGGGGATTGTAAGTGCCGATAATCTCGATGAAGCGGCCGTTGCGGGCACGATCTTTTTCGATGACGACAACACGATAAACGGGCTGCTTACGGGCGCCAACGCGCGCCAAACGAATCATAACCACGGTGAATTGGTTCCTTTCCTCTTTCAAAACTTTTCTGGGGTATCGGCCTTGCAGGCGGCCCTCCGCCTAACCGGGCCCGCCGGAATGGACAATCTGCATGTGCATCCACAGTAACGGCCGAACAGATGCGCCCGGCCACCGGTCACAATAGATAAGTATCGCCGAAGTTGGGCACAGGAAGCAAATCGTAAACGAGGCGCATCATAAATAATGGGATTTGGAGACCGGCGCGGAGTACTTACGTACCGCTTCGGGACGCAAATGATGAACCGTGAATATTACAAGTGGTATTCGGAACGGCTGGGCCGGCCGATGGAGCTGCTGGTCTTTGGCCATGCAGGAGAACCCGCCCTGGTCTTTCCCACCTCGGGCGGCAGGTTCTTCGAATTCGAAGACCGGGGAATGGTGGCCGCGCTGGCCGATAAGATCGACGCCGGGCGGCTGCAACTGTTCTGCGTGGACTCGGTAGACCGCGAAAGCTGGTACAACGGCCGGGCGACGCCGCGCCAGCGCATCGAGCGGCACATGCAATACGAGGCCTACCTGCTCGACGAGGTCGCGCCGCTGATGCGGAGGAAAAACGCCGCGCCGCATCTGCTGGCGGCAGGATGCAGCTTCGGCGGCTACCACGCGGTGAATATCGCGCTGCGCCACCCGGAGATCTTCGGCGGCTTCGTTTCGCTCTCCGGCGTCTTCGAACTGGCCAGATTTCTGGACGGTTACTGCGACCGGGATTGCTACTTTCACCTGCCCACCTACTACCTGCCTAATCTGACCGATCCATGGTACCTGGAGCGCTTCCGCGGCAATCGCTACATTCTGGCCACGGGCTGGGACGACCAATGCCTGAGCGAAAACCGCAACCTCGATCGCATTCTGAACGAGAAAGACCTTCCGCACGAATACTACGTTTGGGAGGCCGAACATACGCACGACTGGCCGACCTGGCAGCGGATGGCGCGACAGTATTTGTGAGACAGCTTTCAGTTGTCAGCTGTCAGCTATCAGCTGTCAGCTTAGTGCATTCTCTTTTTGATGTCTGCGGCAACAATCGACATATACGCTTCGGCTGCCGCGACTGCTTGCTCCGCCTCTACCTCGCCGATGAGCGCGATGTCGTAAAAGGCGTCATTGCGTTTGCGGCGCATTCGGTCAAAGAGGTCGAAGGTAGGCTCAAGCGCTGGGTCGAGGTGTTTCTGAGCAAACTCAAGAATGGCGATATGGTGGCCGAGTTGTACTCGCGGACGCTGCCCGTGGCTTAACATCAAGGCCAGGGAGGCCTTCAACACAGCCTGATAAGCCGTCTGATAGGCGGTTTCCTCATCGATTACCAGATTTTTCCGGGCGGCTACGGCCTTCTTTTCCGCGTCTGCCAGAAATTCCTTCACCTGTTTTGGAAGGATCTTTTGCGGCTTGGTTGTTGCCATTTCCAATGACCTCAATCCGCTTTCCGGTCCAAATGTCGGTGACAAAGGGATCACGCCGAGCCAGTCTCCGTTTCAACTCCTCGGAAGTGAAGACAGTATAGCTAACCTCACGACGGAGGGCTCGTTCGACCTTGCGTATCTCGCGCGAAAGCCGTGTCTGGTCAGGCTGCCCCACGATCAACAGGTCAATGTCGCTGGTCGCGTCTGCTTCCCCTTTGGCAAAGGAGCCGAAAATCCAGGCTGACTCGATTCCTCCGACTGGCTGGAGCGCCCCCTTGAGCGTCGGCTCAATCCCGACCGAACCCTGGAGGAGCGCGAAGACCGGCTTCAGGTATGGGTAGGCGCGATTGACGTTGTAGTAGAGCTGACGCCCTTCTGGTTCCGCGTGCAGAAACCCTTCGGCAGCCAGCCGTGCCAGTTCGCGGGAAAGGTTGGTCGAATCAACGTCAAGCGCAACGGCCAGTTGGCGCACGTAAACTCGCGCCTCCCGGTTCATCAGAAAGAAGGTCAGCACCTTGCGCCGCAGCTCGGATCGGAGAGGAATCATTGCAGTAATAATATACTGCATATGCAGTAATTTACTACTGCGTTAATTTGTGTCTCTCTGCCTAACGATGCAGATGGCGGGACGACCGTTTATCAGCCACGTTCAAGCCGAGAATCTCGCAGAGGCGGCATGGATTTCCGATTCAATCTGCAATTCTCATCCGACGCGCAATAGGGCGTTGCGATGCTGGCGCAATTTTGCGGCATCCGTCGCGGCTGAAAGCCGCGCCCTTTCAAAGCCGCTCTGCATCAATAGTGAAAACGCGCCATTGTGCAGCTTCAGGGCCAAGCTGCCTGTGACGAATATTTTTTTACGCGAAACAGGGCGCATATGGGAACCTTTTTGCGATGGGCGGGGTCAAAGGAAGCAGTACCTCAGAGCATTTCTACCAATTCTGTAGAGTGCCGAATGGTGCTGAAGGTTGCCGCTCACTGAGGTTCGCGTCAACTCGGCGATTCTCAAGTTCTATATTGGTAAAAATACTCTATCCGCAATAAGCACCACAACAGGCACCACGGGCCCGTTCCATATCGCCGGCGAAGCTCTCCGGCCGCACCTGATGGAGGAAGATATGCGCCTACGTTTTTTTGTTTTGACGATGATGGCCGCACTGCTGCCGGCGCTGCCGGCGCAAAAGCCGCAGCCCGCGCCGGGAACAATCGCCGATCTGCCGGTACGCAAAGTGGTGCTCTACAAAAACGGCGTGGGCTACTTTGAACATGCCGGAACGGTGAACGGCAACCAGAAGGTGACGGTGGAGTTCACCTCGGCGCAGTTGAACGACGTGCTGCAATCGCTGACGGCGCTCGACAGTAAGGGCGGCAAAATCGGCGCGGTGGAATACAACTCGACGACACCGATCGAGCAGCAGTTGAACGCGCTGGGGCTGGGGCTGAAGGATTACCCGCCGACGCTCGCCATCTATCAAACGCTGCGCGGGCAGCGGGTGGAGGTGACGGGCGCAGGGGCGGCGATTAGCGGGCGGTTGGTGAATATCGAATATCGCCAGGAGAGCGACAAGAACGGCGCGAGTTCCACGGATCATTACTACCTGATCGTGGCCACAGACAACGGCGGACTACGCACGGCCGAACTGAGTGACGGAGTAACGGTGCGCATGCTCGAACCGGCGCTGCAACGACAGTTCGCCTCGTATCTTGAGATTCTGGCCTCGGCGCAGAGCCAGCAGATGCGGCATGTAACGATCGAAGACCGTGGCGAAGGCGAACGCCAGTTACAGGTCAGCTACATCAGCGAAGTTCCAGTGTGGAAGGCGACTTACCGGATTGTTTTTCCGCGCGAGGCCGACGGCAAGGCCACGGTACAGGGCTGGGCGGTGGTGGACAACACGGTAGGCGTGGACTGGAACGACGTGCAGTTATCGCTGGTGGCCGGCGCGCCGCATAGCTTCATTCAACCGCTGGCCGAGCCGCTCTACGCGCACAGGCAAACCATTCCGATTGCGACCGCGATACAGAGCGCGCCGGAGACGCACGAGGCGGCGGAAAGCGTGACCGTATCGGAGGCCGCGCCCGAAATGATGAATAATCAACTCACGGCTCCCACTGGAATTCCGCGCCGCATGCAGATGAAATCCGCGCAAGAAGCTCCCGCTGTAAGCTTCGGCATCGGGTACGGCGGTGGCTTTGGCTCGGCTGGCGGCGTCTATCAACCCGGCCACGCCATCGACCAGGGCGACGTGGCTACCAAAGCCTTCGACGATTATTTTGAGTACGCGCTGGCGCAGCCGGTAACGATCCACAAAAACCAGTCGGCGATGGTGCCGATTCTGGAGCAGGAACTGCCGGTGGAAAGCGTGACGCTATGGAGCGGCCACGGCGCTCCGCTGCGGGCGATCTGGCTCGACAACCAGTCGAAGCTGACGCTGGACGCAGGAAGTTTTTCGATCTTCGAGGGTGGAGCTTTTGCCGGCGAGGGGCTGCTGGAGCCGGTTCATCCCGGCGAGAAGCGACTGCTCTCCTACGCCAACGACGAGGCGGTAAAGGTGCATGAAGAAAAACCGGCCGTGGCGCGGCGGCTGCGCCATGTGGCTGTGCATGAAGGCGTGATGGTGCGGACGGTGAGCGCGGTAAGCGAAACCGACTACACGGTGAACAATACGGCCGACGAAACGCGGACGGTGATCGTCGAGCACCAGCGCCAGCCGAAGGCCGAGCTCGAGTCCGACGCCAAGCCGACTGAAAGCACGGCGACGGCCTATCGCTTCCGGCTAGTGGTTGCGCCGCACCAGACGGCCGACCTGCGCGTGAAGGAGCGGGCGAATCTGGCCAGCGAGATCAAGCTCCAGTCGCACTTTGAAAACGGCGACGAACTGATCGCGGCAGGCAACGACGCGCCGGCGCTGGCCGAATCGCTCAGGCCTGCAATCGAGGCGCAAATGGCGCTGAACGCGCTGGCCGAAAAGATCGAGCAGAACAGCCAGAAGCAGCAGCAATTGGCCGACGACGAAGATCGCGCGCGCAAGAACCTGACCGCGCTCAAGGGCAACCAGGCGGCGGGCCGTTTTGCGATCGAGCTGACCAAGGCCGAGGACGAAATTTCGGCGCTGCGCAAAGAAGAGGCGGAGCTGGAAAAACAGCGCAATGCAGCGCAAGAGAAACTGGACGCGATCGTGACCAAACTCGCCTTCGATACGGATCTGGATGTGGCGCTGAAGACGGAGAACAAGTAGAAAGGCCGAAGCCGAAAGATCCGGCGGCCTAGCACAAGCCTCAATAGAAAGCGCCTCAAACTGGATGCGGCAACTCCGGTTTCGCTCTAGAAGGATTCACCGGCCTGTCGCTGTCCGTGGCGAGGGAGTTCCTCAAGGGCGCGGATTGCGCCCTTGAGGCGAGGTTCCGAGGCGAGCGAGCCAGTCCTTACTACATTGGCGGAGGAGGAGGCGGTGGCGGCTGCGGCTGAGGTGGAGGAGGAGGCGGCGGCGGCTGGTGGTGATGGTGGTGGTGATGGTGGTGGATTGGCGGCGGAGGAGGAGGCGGCGGCCCATCCTGAGGAACTGGCATTGCTGAGGCCATTATGCCAACACTCAACAGCAAGCCTGCGACGAGCAGAATAATCTTTTTCATACTCAAATCAATATCATTCATTCGTTTCGGCTGATGAGCAAAAAGATACGCACTCATTCGTTCCGCGATGGCGGGCAAAGACCGGCCTTGCCCGGAAAGTCTGTAGAGAATAGAAGCCGTGCTACTTAGAACGGTTTCAGAAATACGGTAAAATTCGATCTTTTCGTAGAAGGCATTCCCGCCTCCTATTTCTATGCGTTCTTCTGTTCGCCCTTCGCCTCGGCGCATTTCGCCTCGGCGCCGGCGCACTCCGGGCACTGGCAAACGCGGCGCAGATACTCCCACGAATAAATGCCGCCCGAGTGGCCGTCGAGCCAGTTGAACTGGATCGCGTAGCGACCCACCGGATGCGCGCTGGCCGGCTTGGCCGGGGGCGTGTAGACGGGCAACAGTTGGGCAGGTTGGGGCTTGGGCTGGCCCGGCTTGCGGCCGTCGGCCTTGCGCTCTTCCACGCAGGTGGCGCAAGGGCAGGCCTCGCGCAGCCAGGCAAAACTCCACGCGCTCTTGTGCCCGTCGGCCCAGTCGATCTCCAAGCCCTTGCCTTCGGTCATAAGCACGCGCACCTTCTCCGGCTTCACGGCCAGACGACTCAGCGGCTGACTCTCCTGATCGGTGCGTTCCTGTTCCTGTTTCGGCACAAAGCGAATTCCCTCGTGGCTCATAAGAATAGTTTAACGTTGGCCGGCCGCGATTGAGCCTCTAAGGCGTTTAGAGGCACAGGCTGTCTTGTTTTTATACATTTTATTTTTGGACCAAAACAGGCCGATATGGCGCTCAATTCACCAAGGAAAAATTTTGACGTTAAATTTTTTAACCTTTCGGTTGAAAGACAGGACCGTATGAACGTGTTGAACCGGATAAGGTTTTCCCAAAAGTTGAGGCTGATGACCGCCACTGGATTGGCCGGCTTAGGCCTCTTTGCGTTGATCGCGTTTTCTACTCTGCAGACAGTGCGCATCAACTCCGCGCTCTACCAAGACATCGCGCTCGCCTACCAGTTGGCGGGCGATTGTTACGACCCGCCGGCCAGCGTAGTCGCGGCGCTGCCTCCGGCCCTGGCAGCCGAAGACGCCGCTTCGCCCGAAGAGACGCAGAAAGCCGTCGAACAACTCCGCCAGGAGCACCAGGGCTTCGATCAATCCCATAAGCACTACCAGGAAGCGCTGCCGCAGGGCGCGATTCGCGACCTGATGCGCGACGAAAGCTATCCGCCCGGCGAGCAGTGGTACGCCATCGCCGAACGGGAGTACATTCCCGCCCTGCTGGCCGGCGACCACGAGCGCGCGCGCAAAATCCGCATCGAAAAGATGGACCCGCTTTTCGCGCAGCACAAAGCCGCCAACGACCGTCTCGCACAGCTCACCGCCGACTGGATTCCCAACCAGGAAAAGCGCGCGGCCGAGATCATTCGCCGCCGGAATATCGAATTGGGAGCGCTCTTCGTTCTCGTAGCGGCGGCGCTGTGGTTGATCGGCTCGGCCATCTCGCGCGGCATCGTCGCGCCCGTCCGCAGCACGGTAGAGGTATTGTCGGCGATGGCCGAAGGCGACTTCACGCGCCCGCTTGAAGTCGATTCTGCCGATGAGATGCGCGACGTCGCCGAAGCGCTCAATCGCACCGTCGCCGCCTTCCACACCGTGCTTTCGGCCATCTCCGACGCGGCGCGCAGCACGGCCGCGGCCGCCGCCGAGTTGACCGCGGCCGCCGAAGAGACGGCCAAGCGCTCGCAGGAAAACGCCCGCGAAACACAGCAGTCGGCCGCCGCCATGGCCGAGATGTCGGCGACAATCGCCGAGGTTTCCGGCGCCGCCGCCAATGCCGCCAACGCCGGCGCCGCCACGGAAGACGCCGCCGCCGAGGGACACGATCTGGTTGGCGATACCACACAGGCGATTGGCCACGCCGCGGAAACCACCTCCGAGGCCGCGCGTCAGATCGCGCGGCTGGGCAAGGACTCCGAGCAGATCGGCAAAATCGTCAACGTGATCGAAGAGATCGCAAGCCAGACCAATCTACTGGCCCTCAACGCCGCCATCGAAGCCGCGCGCGCCGGCGAACAGGGACGGGGCTTCGCCGTAGTCGCCGGCGAAGTGCGCCGGCTGGCCGAACGCACCACCAGCGCCACGCGCGAGATTGGCGCGATGATCTCCTCCGTGCAGCATGACACGAGCAGTGCGATGCGGGTGATGGAGGATGGACGCCAACAGGTCGAGACCAGCCTGGAAAGAGTGAAAAGCTGCGACGGCGCGCTTCTGAAAATCGTCGATCAGGCGCACGAATCCGACAAGATGGCGCAACAGATCGCCGCCGCCACAACGCAGCAGGCCTCGGCGGTCAGCCAGGTTTCGGCCAGCGTCAGCTCCATCTCGCAATACACCGAACAGGCCGCGGCCGCCGGCCAGCAAACCGTCGCGGCCTGCAGCGAACTCTCACGCCTGGCCTCGACCCTGGAACGCCACGCGCAAAGCTTCAAATTCGCCGAAAGCAGCGATGCCGTGGCGGCATAATGCTTCTCCACGCGACAGAAAACGGGGATCAGCCGGCAGGCTCTCCCCGTTGCCTCTTCACTGTCTCCAGAAAAACCACGCCGCCATGCTCAATCCAATCGCGACCACCAGCCCGCGCAGCACCGGCTGCGGCACGCGCCGCGCCAGACTGGCCGAAGCGTAGCCGCCAATGGCCGCAGCCACCATGGCCGCCAGACAGTAATGCCAGAGCACCTGCCCGCGCACGACAAAAATCACAAACGCGATTCCGTTGGCCGGCGTCGTTGAGGCCACCTTGAGGGCGTTGATCTCGTGCAAATTTTCCAGACCAAAGAGCGACATCAGCGTGATGATTAAAAAACCCGCGCCGGCGCCAAAATAGCCGATATAAAAACAGATTGCGGTCGTGGAGAGAAAAACCAGCAACACATGCGGCCGCCTGCTGCCCGTCTCCGGCCGCTCACGCCGCCGCGCCTTCCAACCATCCAGGTGTCGCGTTACCGGACCGCTGACGGCAAAAATGGTTGCCGCCGTGAGTAGCAGCCAGGGCACCAGGTGCAAAAAAGTCATCTGCGGCGTCGACAGCAACACAACCGCCCCGGCCGCGCCACCGATCAGGCCCGCCAGCGCCATCGGCGCCGCCAGCCGCAAATTCCGCCGGATCATCGGCCAGTAGGCCGCCACCGAAGTCAACTGCCCCGGCCACAGCGCCACAGTATTGGTGGCATTGGCGGCCACCGGAGGCATTCCCGTCCCCAGCATCGCCGGAAAGAGCAAAAACGAGCCGCCGCCAGCCACCGCATTCAACACACCAG
The DNA here is from genome assembly GCA_003156495.1 of Acidobacteriaceae bacterium. GTDB lineage: Bacteria > Acidobacteriota > Terriglobia > Terriglobales > Acidobacteriaceae > Telmatobacter. The sequence goes on along the minus strand of PMHC01000105.1, from coordinate 3,595 downwards.
CCAAAAACGCGATCGCTACCAGTCCGACCAACTGTAAATCAATCGACGCAAACGAGGGGAAAAAAGAAGCCATTGCTTTTTATTCTATGAGCCCGAAAGCCGCACCCCGCGCAGCCAGAACCAGGATGGGAATCCGAGTTCATTTCTGGTCTGCTCCAAACCACGCTCCGCCCTTCCCTGCCGCCAACCCCGCTTCAACAAACTAAACTTCTAAGGTTGAGGAGCTTATGAAAATCCGATTGGCTCTGGCGATCACGGCGATTCTGCTTTCGATTTGCCCGGCTACGGCGCAGAAAAAGACGCCGGGCAAGGCCGATCCCTGGGCCAGCCTGCACTTTCTCATCGGATCGTGGGAAGCCAACACCACCGGCGGCCTCGCCCAAGGCAAAACCGCCCGCAGCTACAGCTTCCGTTTCGAATTGCACGCGCACATCCTGGCCCGCCACGCGAGCATCGGTTTCTGCCCCAATCCAGAGGATTTCGACTGCGCCCACAACGACCTGCTCTACATCTATCCCGGCCCCGAGGGCAAAGGCTTCCAGGCCATCTACTTCGACAATTCCGGCCACGTCATCCGCTACGATGTGACCACGCCCAAGGCCAACACCGCCCTCTTTCTTTCCGACTCCACCCAGCCCGGCCCCCAATACCGGCTCACCTACCAGCGGGTCGAAGGCACCATGAACGGCATTCTGGAGGTGAAAATGCCTAACCAGGGCGACTTCTCCAGCATGCTCGAATGGAACGGCAAACGGCGCTAGCTCCGGCAAGGTCCACCAATTGAAGCCGCACACGGATGGTGCCTTTTGCATGCGCCATAAATATCGTATACGATTAAATCGCACGCAATTTGATAGACCATGAACATCCAGCATCAAGCTCGCGCCACCGCTACCGGCGGACGCAACGGCCACGTTGAATCAAGCGACGGAATTCTCGATCTCGCCATCACGCTGCTCTAAACTCGTTGTCGGGCCGGCCACAGGCGCGGCCTGCCCGGCGCGCGGTAAAAGGATTTGATCATGCCCCATCCGCCTCGCCTCGACGAGCAAGTTTGTTTCCCTCTGTACGCGGCCAGCCGCCTGGTCATCCGGCTCTATCAGCCGCTGCTCGAACCGCTCGGGCTGACCTATCCCCAATATCTGGTCATGATGCTGCTCTGGGAAGATGCCTCGCTCACCGTCTCGCAGATTGGCCAAAGAATTTATCTCGATTCAAGCACGCTGACGCCGCTGCTTAAAAAACTCGAGGACAAAGCGCTCATCGTCAGAAAGCGACGGCCGGGCGATGAGCGCGTCGTCGAGGTCTCGCTGACGAAAACCGGCAAGGCGCTCGGCCTCGAAGCGATCCATATCCCGGAAAGACTCTTCGCTCGCATTGGCTTTCCACCTAAAGAAGCGCTCCAGTTGCGCTCCAGCCTGAAAAGGCTGATCGCCCGTCTGGAGATGACCTAAGCAGCAAACCGCTAACCGCGCTTTGCCGCGCCCGACGCGGCAAAGCACAAAAAAGGAGCACGATGAACCTGAAAAAAGTACTCGCTTCGCGCTTTCAGATCGGGCGTTTATTGCTGGGTGCATTTCTGGCCTATGCCGGTTTCTCGCACTTGACCTTCGCCCGAGGCGAATTCCAGGCACAAGTTCCGCCTTGGCTGCCGATCTCGCCCAACACGGTCGTCATCTTGTCGGGCATTGTCGAAATCGCCCTCGGCTTGGCCCTCATCTTCCTCTACCGCCAGCAGAAACTCGTCGGCTGGCTCGCGGCCGCATTCTTCATCTGTGTTTTTCCGGGCAATATCGCGCAGTATCTCAGCCATCGCAACGCCTTCGGCCTGAATACGGATCTCGCCCGCCTGATCCGACTCTTCTTTCAACCCCTGCTGGTGGCCTGGGCGCTATGGTCCACCAGGCCGCCGCGAGAGCTTCCGAAGAGCAGCCCCGAAAATCGCTAAACGCCCCCCTGCACCACCCCGCCGGCTTGTCTCTCCCCGCTGGCTGGTCCCTCCCAGCCAGGCGCAAACCCTCCCAAGGCTCGCTGCGGGGTGGAGCGCAACAGCGCAATCCTGCCTATGTATTTCAAAAGCATACAGTTAAAAAATTTTGCGCCTATTAGCGCAATAGACTCATATTTTCTGAATCAGTTGTGCTATATTTTCATCAGATAAGTTGAGCGACAGGGACTCAACCCCCTCGCCAACTACTTCAAGTTTCCATTGGGAGGAAAAACATCATGGCTATTACTCGTTGGGATCCGTTTCGTGAGGTTTCATCGTTACAGAATCGCGTGAATGCGCTCTTCCGCAATTTCAATGAAGGCGAAGCCCCTTTGACGGCCTCCAGCTTCATTCCGCCGGTTGACATCTACGAGGACGAGAAGAAAGTCGTTCTCAAGCTCGAGGTTCCCGGCATCGCGGAGAAGGATCTGGACGTGAGCGTGGAGAACAACACGCTGACCGTCAAGGGCGAGCGCAAATTCGAGCAGGAAGAGAAGGAAGAGAACTTCCACCGCATCGAGCGCAGCTACGGCAGCTTTTATCGCGCCTTCACGCTGCCGGCGACCGTTGACGCCGAGCACATCAAGGCAGAGTACACGGCCGGCGTGCTCAAGCTCGAGATCGACAAGAAGCCCGAGGCCCAGCCCAAGCAGATCAAGGTGAACGTGGGCAAAGAGCTGGCGGCGTAAAAAGCAGTGAACAGTTGTCAGTGGTCAGTGAACAGTTTTGTCCGGGAGGAAGTGATCGCTTCCTCCCGGACAAATTCACGCATTGACACCTTCCTGCCCTGCATCCAAACTCACAGTTGGGAGCGATTGAATGGCAGACGCAAGCTGCGTATCAGCATTAACCAATATTCTTCCTTATATTGGGCCTCTATCGGATCGGATTTCTTTCGATAAAAAAGCACAAAAAGATCTTGCGAAGTGGCACAACGAAGTGATTCTCGCAGCGCGAGAAGCATTGGGAATTAAGGATGCAGACGATCTTCCCGTGTTGAACTACGACAACGAAACTGACAACTGATCACTGATCACTGACAACTGGAGTTCACATGGCCATTCGTGGGGACAAATTAACCGTCAAATCGCAGCAGGCGATGCAGGCCGCGCAAGCGCGCGCCGCCGAGCTGGGCAACCCGGAAATTCTGCCCGTCCACCTGTTGCTCGGGCTCATCGAGGACCGCGAGGGCGTGATTCCCGCGGTGCTGGAAAAAATCGGCACGCCCATCGAACGGCTTGAAGCCGGCTTGCACCAGATCGAGGAAAAACTGCCTCGCGTCTCCGGCGCTTCCGATCAGCCCGGCATCAGCCAATCGCTGAACAAGGCTCTCGAACAGGCCTTTCGCGAGGCCGCTAACTTCAAAGACGAGTACGTCTCAACCGAACACTTGCTGCTGGGCATCTCTTCGCTTAAATCCGACCCGGCCAGCGAGGCGCTGGTTGAAGCCGGCGCCAAGCACGACGCCATTTTGAAGGCGCTAACGGCCGTGCGCGGCTCGCAGCGCGTTACCGACCAGAACCCGGAAGAAAAATTCCAGGCGCTGGAAAAATACTCCAAAGATTTAACCGAGCTGGCCCGCCGCGGCAAGCTCGATCCGGTGAT
>PMHC01000035.1 GCA_003156495.1 Acidobacteriaceae bacterium | reverse complement strand
CTGCCCTCCGCAAGAAGAGAGCCAAGCCGGAAACCTGTTTGGCCGGTCAACTGCCCCTGGCCGGAAAAACTGCCCGGTCGCTACTGCCCTACCGGAAACCCCTTACGTCGCCCACCCTGACACACAGCTATGGCGGCGTTCTTGCGAACCTTGTACAAGATACCAAGAATCGCCCCTCGAGTCAATTGCTTCACTGCAATGTCGCCGCGGCAGCCGAACGGGAGCCGATTTCTTCTTTCACAATCTCCCCGTCCCGCATGTGCAAGATTCGGTCGGCGATAGCCGCCGCTTCGGGGTTGTGTGTAATCATCAGCGTCGTCTGCCCCAGCTCCTTGTTCGAACGGCGGAGCATCTCGAGCACGGCGTCGGAGTTCTTCGTATCCAGATTTCCGGTCGGCTCGTCGGCCAAGACGATCGCCGGACGGGTAATCAGCGCCCGTGCGATGGCCACTCGCTGCTGCTCGCCGCCGCTCAGCTCGCTGGGCCGGTGCTGTAGCCGCCCTTTGATCGCCAGCAACTCGCTTAAATGGTCCAGATAAGCCCGGTCCATCGGCTCCTTGCGCCCGCTCACCTCATAGGCGATCTCGATATTGCCCATCGCCGAAAGCGTCGGCAGCAGATTGAACTTCTGGAAAACAAATCCGATGCGGCGCTTGCGCAGACGGGTCCGCTCGGCGTCGCTCAGCGCGCCAAAGTCCACACCATCGATCAGCACACGGCCCTCGGTGGCCTGCGTCAGCCCGCCCAGCAGGTAGAACAGCGTCGATTTGCCCGATCCTGACGGTCCCACGATGGCCACAAACTCGCCTGGCTCTACGGCCAGCGAGACATTGCGCACCGCCGGCACCGCAATGCGGCCCGCGGCGTAAACCTTGGTCAGGTTTTCGGCCAGAATAATGTGTTTGCATCCTTCGGAAGGCACGTTGTCATTGTAACCGGAGCGGAGGCGGCGAGCAGTTCGCGTCTGTTCTCTATTTTTATAGCTTTTGCCCGCAACCGGAGCAGAAACTCGCTCCGGGGCCGTTGGCGTGCTGGCAGCGTGGGCAAACCGTCAACGCCGGAATCACGGCCGGCTCGGAAATCTGCGCACCGCTGGCCGGCGGCACATTCACCGCCATAACGTTCGCCATCTGGCCCCAGCCCGGCACGGCGATTCCCAACGCCGCGGCGATTGCCGCCGCCTGAATGGCGTTGAACTCCCGCACCCGCCCGGCCATGAAGAAACACTCGATAAAGCCTAAAAGCGCCGGAATCCCCGACCAGAAAAAGCAGCAATACAGAATCCCCAGCCCCGTCCGGCGCAGATAAAAATGATGCACGCCAAAGCTGCCCAGAAACAGCGCCAACAGAACGCCCACAATCTCGTCGCGGCGCGCCGCCTCGTACTGCTGGTAAAAAATCGCCTGCGGATTGGGATAGGGAATGCTGTTTACGCTGCTCATAGTTGGCTCTCCTCGCCGTGCTACAAATTCTACGCAATCGCCCCCGCCGCGGTTCCCTGCCAAAAGGCGCTCGGCGCAGATGACGCTGTAAAATGGGCATCTGTAGAACCCTAATTTCACTACATCACTATAAAGGCGCCTGACGCCGCACAATCGATAGCTTATCTAATGGAATGCTTCGCGCGCCCGACCCCGAGAAAAGGAGCACTTATAACTATGCGGATAAAGGCCAAACAGATCTTAGCGGCCATCTTATTCCTGTGCGTATCCTATTTACCCGGACAGACGGCGGAGCCGTGGGAGATTGGTCCTTTTACCCGTCCGGCAAGCGGCAATCCGGTTATTGCGCCGCGCCACGATTCCGTATTTATCGATCCGGTGTTGAACTCGCCCGTTCATTGGGAGACGCTACATACCTTTAACCCGGCGGCAGTTGTGCGCAATGGAAAAGTCGTCGTTCTCTACCGCGCCGAAGATGATTCCGGATCAATGACGATCGGCCGGCACACCTCGCGGCTGGGCATGGCCGAAAGCGCCGACGGCATCCACTTCACGCGGCGAGCCGATCCCGTCTTCTTTCCGGCTAACGACGGGCAAAAAACGAGAGAATGGCCCGGCGGCGTCGAAGACCCGCGAATTGTCGAAACAGAAGATGGCCTGTACGTCATGACTTATACCCAGTGGAACCACAGCACCTACGCGGCCGGAATCGCCACTTCCAGAGACTTAGTCCATTGGACCAAGTACGGACCGGCCTTTCTTACCGCCGCCAGCGGCAAGTATGCCGAGTTGCGATACAAATCCGCGGGCATTGTGACACGCCTGAAAAAAGGCCGCCTCGTTGCCGCTAAAATCCATGGGAAATATTGGATGTACTGGGGAGAAGGCGTTACGCATCTGGCGACCTCGCCGGATCTGATTCATTGGAGCCCGGTCGAAGATGCCGGCGGCGCGCTCGTCAACCTGATGCAATCGCGTCCTGGCCGCTTCGACAGCCGCTTTCCCGAAGTCGGGCCGCCGCCGGTGTTGACCAAGGATGGAATTGTGCTCCTATACAACGGCAAGAATGCGGACAGCGATCGCAACCCCGATCCGGCGCTGAGCCCCGAAACCTATTCGACCGGCGAAGCGCTCTTCGCGAAAGGCGATCCGGCGCGCTTGATTGGACGCACCGCCGGGCCGCTGTTAAAGCCGGAAATGCCTTACGAAAGAACGGGCCAGTATGTGGCCGGGACGACATTTGCCGAAGGGCTGGTTTACTTCCACAAGCAATGGTTTCTCTATTACGGCTGCGCTGACTCGCTGGTAGCCGTCGTCGTCGCACCGGGAAAATAGGCGGGAGCATGCACGAGCTTTCCGTCTCTCGTTTTCGAGAGGCGAAAAGCTCCGCTGATTATGCAATCAACGCGCGCCAGATCCCCGGAGCGGCTTTCCGTTCACTTTTCTCTGTTCCTAGCCCTAGTCCCTAATCCCTAATATCGAGTCTCTGATTTATTCTTTTCTCGATGCCGCATACGCTCTCTATCGCCCTGATCACGCTTAACGAAGCGGCCAATCTGCCGCGCACGCTGGCCAGCATTGGCTGGGCGAATGAGATCGTCGTTGTCGACTCGGGCTCGACCGACGCTACGCTCGATCTGGCCCGCGAGGCCGGCGCGCACCTCTTTTCCGAACTCTGGAAAGGTTTCGCGGCGCAAAAAAATTCGGCGATCGCGCACGCGAACGGCGACTGGATTCTTTCGCTCGACGCCGACGAGGAGCTTAGCCCCGCGCTCATTGCGGAGATTCAATCGCTGCTGGAAGGCGAACCTAAGTTCGACGCCTATCGCATTCCCCGGCTCAATCATTTTCTCGGAGAGCCGCTCGGCCACGGCGGTTACTGGCCCGACCCCAAGCTGCGATTGTTCCGGCGCGGAGCGGCGCGCTTTCCCGAGCGCGCGGTGCATGAGTCGATGCACGCGGACGGCCCCGTCGGCCAGCTCAAGGGCCATCTGATCCACCACTGTTACCCCACTCTGGCCGAGTACATCGAACACATCGACCGCTATAGCTCAATCGCCGCGCAGACGCTCGTGGCGGGTGGCCGCGCGGGCCGCTCCTGGACATGGCTTGCCTGGAACGCATTCGCCAACCCCGCCGCGACCTTTCTCTATAACTACATTTTCCGGTTGGGATTTCTCGACGGCCACGCCGGGCTGCTACAGCACCTGAACCACTCGGTCTATATCCACTGGAAATACGCGAAGGCTTGGGAAGCGGCGCGAAACGCGCGGCAAAGCCGGACCGCTCAAAAATGATGCCGGCCACGCCCGGCGACAAAAACAATCATCCGCAACAACAAAAGCAGCACAAAGAGCGCTGCCACGGCAGCAATCAGTAAGCTGCCGCGATCCGATTTTCGTCTATGCGTCTTCCGCCTCATGCGATTCGCCGCCCCCATCATATCGCCGGCCGCGCATTGCACAATTTGGATCGGCGCTCTCTGCTTCATCCATTATTCTCATGAACAGGAGAGATCAATCCATGGCGATTCCCCTGCTGAATAGCGGAAAAATAAAAAAAATTTTGACGGCGCTCGAAGGCAACTGGCAAGTCGAAATGGCGGGCTACCACACCTACAACGCACTGGCCGACCGCGATGACGACGCGGTGCGGGCGCGCGTGCTGCGCCACCTGGCCCAGGCCGAGATCGAGCACGCCGTGCTGTGGGAGGGCCGCATCAAAGAGCTCGGCGGCCAAACGCCTGTCTACAAGGGCAGCACGGCGGGCGTGGCCGACTCGCTGGCCAACCGCGCCGGCGGCATACGGTTGGCGCTGCGCCGCATCGAGATCGAGGAGTCGCGCGACATCGCCCGTTACGGCGAGCAGTTGAAGGCCCTCGGCGACGAGGGTTCGGTTGCCATCCTCAACTCTGTTCTGCAGGATGAAAAGGAGCACTACCGCGAGCTGGGTTCGCTAATCCGCGGTCACTACTCGGCCCCGGCCGGCGCGCCCAAGATCGACGCCAAGGCCGTTCTAGAAGAAATGCTGGCCCGGCGCGCACGCGGGCGCAAACAACCCGGCTCCTGGATCGGCGATGCCATTTACGGCGTCAACGACGGACTGGGAGCGATCTTCGGCATCGTCTCGGGCGTCTCCGGCGCAACGCTGGGCAACAGCCGCTTCGTGCTGATCGCCGGCCTCGCTGGAATGTTCGCCAGCGCACTGTCGATGGGATCGGGCGCATATCTGGCGGCGAAGAGCGAGCGGGAGATTTACGAGGCCGAGTACGCGCGCGAACGCGAGGCCGTCGAGAACAACGAGGCCGAGGCCCGCGAATTGCTCTCGCTCNNGAAGCGCTGGCGCGCGAACGCCTGCATATCAGCGAGGAGGGTCTGAGCAAGCCCTGGGTTTCGGCCACCTCCGGAGCGCTCTCCACGGCCATCGGCGCGCTCATTCCGGTGCTGCCGTTCTTCTTCATGGCGGGGCTTCCGGCGATTATTGTGGCCGCCATCATTTCGCTCATCGCGCACTTCGCGGTCGGCGCGGCCAAGTCGCTCANNCGTCACCTATGTCATCGGCGTGGGCATTGGCCACATCGCAGGATCATGACTTGAAGGGCGAATCATAATAGATAGTGCCAAGATGGAGCTCCCGGGATTGGAAGCCAGCACCTGCTACCGTAACGCGCAGATGCAGTCCAAACGAACAGCCAACACCAAAGCGATCGAGATGATCCTGCCACCGAAGCTACGAATGCAAGTCGCTGTCGGATAAGGCTTTAAACGANNCGACCTTTGGGTTATGAGTTCTGCAATTTGGTGATTCTACAGAAGTTAGTAGGCGTTGTTGGTTGCTGTCAGTAGGCTTGAGTAAGCCATAGGAAGTTGGAGGAGTCCCTAAGTTGGGTTGGTGTTGGGTTGGAAAACCTGGCTGCGAAGCGATAAATA
>PMHC01000056.1 GCA_003156495.1 Acidobacteriaceae bacterium | reverse complement strand
GTAGCGCCGTGTATGACAGCTCCCCGTCTCCGGACCCGCACTGGCTCTATAGCAAGAGGAGAGGCGCTTTGAACGGAACAAATTTTTGCTTTCCCCGCCAAGCCGGAGCGCGCAGACAGAAGCAGCCGAAATGCGTCTAAACTGTTTTGCAATGTCTTTTTTCTCTCACTCGCGTCTCTTTGTCTGCGCCCTGCTTCTGGCGGCGGCCGCCTGCGCCACGGCGCAAAATGATGATTCCACCATCCAGAGCGTGCCGGAGCAAACTCAAAGCGAGCAAAAAGCCAAGCCGCTCTCGTTAAACCCGGCGCTTCCCGGCCTGGGCAAAAACCATCGCCTCATCCTCAAAGACGGCACCTACCAGTTGGCGCGCGAATACCAGATCGTCGGCGCGCGCGTGCGCTACCTCTCGCAGGAGCGCAGCGATTGGGAGGAGATGCCCGCCGATCTGGTCGATTGGGATGCGACGCGCAAGTGGGAAAAGACGCACGCCGATCTGAGCGCCGAAGAAGCCTCGCCGGCGATGAAAGAGGCCGAATCGATCGACAAGGAAGAGATCGAAGAGCGCGAGGAGCAGAAGGCGCGGAGCCCCGAGGTCGCGCCCGGCCTCGAGTTGCCCGACGAAGACAGCGTCTATGTGCTCGACACCTTCGAGGGCAAACCCGAGCTGGTCGAGCTTGTCCCAAGCGACCTGACGACCAATGCCAAAAGCCGCAAAGGCGTTGCGGTCTTCAATCCTCTGGCCACCCAGCGCGCCAGCCTCGAGCTCGATGGCGCGCACGCCAAAATCCATCTGCACGTCAACGATCCGGCCATCTATATTTCACTCGGCATCGAAGAGGAGCGCGAGCCGGTTCTCTCACATCCTCTTACCGTGAGCACCAGCGGCGCCAAGGCAGTCGACGGCAAGCACGGCGCGCATTCGGCGCAGTCGGGTTTCGCCATCGTGCGCGTGGACGAACGCCGCGCGGTGCGCGTCGTCGGCGCGATTCACGTAAGCCTCAAGGGCACGGTCACCGAGGATGAAAACACGATTCCCGCCAAGGCCGAAATTCTTCCCGGCAAACATTGGTTGAAGCTCGTGCCCGAGCAGAAGCTCACCGTCGGCGAATACGCGCTGATCGAAATCATCTCGCCCTCGCAGCTCAACGAGTCGGTCTGGGACTTTCGCGTCGACCCGGCGATGGCCGAAAACCCCAGCTCCATCGGCCCGATCCTGAAACGGGAAGGCGCGCGGTAAAAACCGCTACTCCCGCACGCTGATCCCCAGCGCCTTCATTTTGCGATAGAGGTGGCTGCGTTCCAGCCCCAACAGCTCGGCGGCGTGGCTGACGTTGTTATGCGCTTCCTCGATCTTCTTCAGAATGTACTCGCGCTCGTAGGCGTCGCGCGCCTGTTGCAGGCTGGCGAAATCCTCGGTCGAACGCGCTCCGGTTTTGTGCGTGAGCAGCGGCAGATGCTTGCGCTCGATGCGCTGCACCCTGGGATTCAAGATCAGCACGCGCTCGATAACATTCTTCAGCTCACGCACATTGCCCGGCCAATGATAATGGACCAGCACGTCGATGGCGTCCTCGGCGATCTCCATGCGCGGCCGCCCGTACTGGCGTCCGAACTCCTGCAAGAATTCATGAGCCAGCAGCGGAATATCCGCCTTGCGCTCGCGCAGCGGCGGCACAAAAAACGGCACCACATTCAGGCGGTAGAAAAGATCCTCGCGGAAGTTGCCCTTGGCGATCTCTTCTTCCAAATCTTTGTTGGTCGAGGCAATCAGCCGCACATCGACGCGCAGCGGCTGCGTGCCGCCGACCGGCATAAATAACTGATCGTCAAGCGCGCTCAAAACTTTCGATTGCGTTTTAAGGCTCATGTCGCCCACTTCATCCAAAAACAGCGTGCCGCCGTCGGCGCGTTCAAGCGTTCCCTGCTGTTCGGGCGGGCCGCCGGGCCGCGCTCCGTGGCGATAGCCGAAGAGTTCGGCCTCGATGTGCGTCTCGGGAATGGCGGCGCAATTCAGCTCTACAAAAACGTTGTCGCGGCGCGCGCTTTCAGCGTGAATCGAGCGGGCAATCAGTTCCTTGCCGGTGCCAGACTCGCCGTAGATCAGCACTCTTCCATTGGTCGGGGCCATCAGTTTGATCTGCTGGCGCAGAGCTTTCGCCGGAATGCTTCCGCCGGTCAACACAGAAGCGGCGCTGAACTGCCGCTTGAACTCCTGGTTTTCCGAGCGCAGCCGCCGCGCCTCCACCGCGTTTTTAAGTACGATCAGCGTGCGATCGAGCGATAGCGGTTTTTCAAGAAAGTCGTAGGCGCCCAGCTTGGTGGCCTTCACCGCCGTTTCAATCGTGCCGTGGCCGCTGATCATCACCACTTCGGGGCGAGTCTCGGCCGCCATCTTGCGAATCTCGGTTAGCGCCTCAAGGCCGTCGCGGCCAGGCAGCCAGATGTCGAGCAGAACCACGTCGTAGGGCGAGTCGCGCAAAAGCGTCAGCGCCTCGTCGGCATCGGCCGCGCTGCCCACGCCATAACCCTCTTCGCGCAAAATCTCTTCCAGCGAGTTGCGGATTTCCTTTTCGTCGTCCACCACCAGAATGTGATTCATCAAGCGATTCCTTTCGCGGATTTTTCGGCCGCGGCGGCAGACGCTGGCTCCGCCGAGGCTTCCATCAAGGGCAAACGCACCAGAAAGCGCGCGCCTTTAGGCTCGTTGGGCTCGGCGCTGATCGAGCCGCCGTGCTCCTGCACAATCTTGGCGGCGATCGAAAGCCCCAGCCCGGTGCCGCGCCGCTTGGTGGAGTAGAAGGGCAAAAACAGCCTCTCGCGAATTTCGTCGGTCAATCCGCTGCCCGTGTCTGAAACCGTCACTTCAATGGCCGCGCCGTCTTCGCTGAGCGCCGTGCGCAGCCCGAGCACGCGCAGCAGACTGCCCTGCATCGCCTCGGCCGCGTTGTCGATCAGATTAGCCAACGCGCGGCGAATCGATTCCGCATCGGCCATCACCGGCGGCAGCTCCGGCGTCAAGTTGCGCTGCACCGTAATCTCTTCGATCCGGCCGCTGAATAGCGCCAGCGCCGCTTCCACAATCTGGTTGATATCGCAGGCCCGCGGCTGCGGCGCGGGAAACTGCGCCAGCGCCGAAAACTGATCGACCAGCGTGCGCAGCGTGCCCACGCAGCCCAAAATCACTTCGCTGCACTTGCGAATAATGTTGGGCGAATCGGGTTGGGCGCGGTCCAAATGCCGCCCGATGCGCTCGGCGCTAAGCGCAATCGGCGTCAGCGGATTCTTGATCTCGTGCGCCACCTGCTGCGCGACTTCCTTCCACGCCAACTGGCGTTGCGCGCGCAGCAGCTCGGTCGTGTCCTCGACCACCAGCACCGAACCCACCTGCCCGCGCCCCAACTCCAGCCGCGCGCTGGTAATCGCCAAATGCACCGTGCGCCCATGCGCGTGAAACTCCACCTCGGTCGAGGCCGCGCCCATGCGGCTGCCGCGCCGGATCGTCCCCGCCAGATCCTCGGCGCACTCGGCCGGCAGCAGGTTCTCAATCCTCGCACCCGGTTGCGGCGCATTCTTCTTGATTCCCATCAGCGCCGCAAAGGCCCGATTGGCCTGCAAGACCACGCCGGCGCTATCAAGCGTAACCACGCCCGAGGGAATCGTTTCGATAATCGTCTCCAGCTCCCGCCGCCGTTCTTCCACCGCCAGATTCGCCGCGGTCAACTGCGCCTTCGCGCTCTCGGCCACGTGGCGGCTGCTCTCCAAATCTCCCGCCATGTGATTGAACGAGTGCACCAGATCGCCCATCTCCCCGGTCGCCATCGCCGTCACGCGCCGCCCGTACCTTCCCCTGGCGATTTCGTTCATGGCGTCGGCCAGCGCCTCCACCGGGCGCGTAATCTGCTTGGACAAAAACAGCGCCAGCCACACGCTACTGAAGAAGACAAACACAGTAATCAGCAACAGCATCAGGAAGAACGTGGTGNNAACAGCGCCAGCCACACGCTGAAGAAAAAATCGAAGACCGTCAGCAGCAGCAAAAACAAAAAGAAGATGGTGCGGATGCGATTGCGCGAGTGGAAAAGTTGCCAGTACTCGGCCATGCCGGAGTTGATGCTTGAGGACGCGCGGCTAAGTCCCTCAGGCATGGGCAGCGCCGTTATAACCACTTTGCCTGAAGCGGTGGCCGACATGCCCAGCGCGTACCGTTGCCCGGCAATGTTTATCGACTGCTCGTCGGCGTGCGGAGCTTCGGCTAAGAGAACAGCCGTTAACGCCCCCTGTAGCGGCGTTACGCCGGCCGATTCGCCGTCGCCGATCCATGGCTGCCGGCTGGCCGCGCTCATCTCCGGTGGAGCTTGAAAGCCGGCCAGCGCGCGCCGGTTCTGGTCATATACAACAGCAAAGCCCCCGGCCAGCGTAATGCGATGCAAGCGCAGCTCCGCGTCAAGCTGCGGCAAATCGCGGTCCGCCGCTCCCGAGGCGGCAATCGATTCGGCCTCGCCCCGCGCATTCTCGGTCAGGTACTGCGCCATGCCCCGCACCATGTTTGTGGTGTCGTCGCGCAACTGCGCCGCGCTGGGTGAAAACCACCGTTCCAACGAGCGGTTCATCAGCAGGTAATTGAAGGAATACATCAACACCGCCGGCATCAGCGCGATCAANNAACACCGCGCGCGCGTCCGCTTCTCTTCCCTTCATCATCAGGAACCGCGGCGTCTCAGGCACCAGCAGCAGCAGCAGCAGGAACAGCAGCCCTTCCAGCGCCGTAAACAGCAGCGTTTGGCCGTAGGTCTCCGGCGTCAAAAAATCCACGCCCGCGGTGTTGAACCACTGCAGCGCGCCCAGCAGCACAAAGATCAGCAGCGATCCAATCGCTAGCAGGACCATCAAACGATGCCGGGAATCGGCCAGCAGACGCATGGGCCGATTATAGTTCGGCGGACAAACGAGAGGGGCGGGCGGGCCGGCCGGCAAACAAACCTTCGAGCAGCGGCATTGCGACGCTGCCCGAAGGCCTGGCGATATTCCTTGCAAATTGGAATTACAGCCGGGTCGCCGTCACCACAATCTGCATTGAGCCTTTATTGTCGGTATTTTCAGAGGAGAAAACCACCGTGGGCTTGCCAATAGGAATAAGGACCGGGCCTTTCCAGCGATTGTCATGGGTTACAGGTTCTTCGATGCCGTTGGGGCCGCCAACGTGTATGCTCGCGGCCAGACTGGTGACATCTACGATTAGAGAAAATGCAAGCTGGCTGTCGACTTCATCCGCGCGCTCGGGGACATCGATATTCACGCCGACATTCTCATATTGAAATTGCGTGTTCACGAGCCCACTTACACTCCCATTCGCAGCCGAATAGGAACCGGTTGCGATCGGAATCCTGGCCCCGGTACGAAGGTGGATATCAGAATATTGGCGGCTGGTGCTGACCGTGGCCGAGTAGCTGCGGCTGTTCACGGGCTTTTTGTCCGCGCCCAGCTCTTGGACGACTAAATCGAGGTGATAGTAGTGCACCGGCGGCGTCGCGACCTTCGCGGTTTCCTGAGCCTTACTCTCGGCCGGGGTATTCGACTCGTCCTGGGCAAAGGCCCTGCCGGCGAATGGCAGCGTGAGGAGCAATAAACTGCAAACAGCGATTTTGCGCATGATCTTCTCCTTATTTCGCGCCCGATGGCGGCGCTTCGATGGGTGAAATGTGAATGGCTTCGATCTGAATGTTGGCCATTTGGATCGGTTCGTTTGATTGTTTCTGCGCTTCGACGAAGGCCTTGCGTTCGGCCTCCGGCGCCTGCGTGGCGAATTCGACGAGCGCGCGCTCTTCCGCCGAAAGTGGTTGCGGCATGGGAAAAACCTCGCGCTTGGGCGGTTCTTCGGGCATCGCTCTGCGCGCCGTTGCGCCAGCAGAAACCTTCGGCGATGCGGCGTGCGGCGCGGCGGTTATCGGCCGCGGTTGTGGCTGCGGCGGCGTAACAACAACGCGCGCAATTTGCCCGGCGGGCGCGCGATGCGGATTGTCGGCAAAATGCACAAACAGAAGCAGAGAGACGCAGGCGGCGACGGGCAAAGCGACTGCCCAGGCGAGCCGCCAGCGGCGCGGCGCGGTCTGCGCGGCGGAAACACGCGCCAGGACGCGCTCTTCCAGTCCGGGACCGGCATCGGCGTAGCTGGCGAGCGCCTCGTCGATCAGCCGGTCGAGATTGCCCTCTTCACGCATATCGGACCTCCTCAAGCGTAGAAAGTTTTTGCCGCAGCATCTGCCGTGCGCGCTGCAATCGCGTTCTCACGGTCCCCTCGGGAATCGAGAGAATGCGCCCGATCTCGCGCGAGTTAAGCTCGTCGAAGGCCGAAAGCACCAGCGGCAAGCGCAGTTCCTCCGGCAGCGTGTCAATCATCGTATGCACCACAGCCTGCTGGTTGGCCGCCAGCAGCGTCTCTTCCGGGCTCGGCCGCGGCGAAGGCGGATCGGCAATAGCGGGCTCAATCTCCTCCAGCGAATCCTCCTTGCGCGCTGCCGGGCGGCGATGATCGACGGCGATTCGCCAGGCCGCGCGAGCCAGAAAAGCACGCTCGTTGTTCAGCCCACGCCAGCCGCGATTGCGATAGAGCTTCAAAAATGTCTCCTGCGCCACATCTTCAGCATCGTGGCCGTTGAGCAGAACCGCATAGGCGACGCGAAAGACGAAACGCGATTGACGCTGAACGAACGCCGTAAACTCCGTCTCTTCGCTCGTGGTCAAAACGCGCTTTCCTTTCTCGCGGCCCGACGCAAAACGCCCCAGGCAAGATGCTGGGCGTCGATTCATCCTAACTGCCTGCTCATTCGCTAAGACGGCGAAGATGCGCGATCTGTTCAGAAGTTTTTTTAAAGCGGAGGGGAATTTAGCGGGCGATGAAAAACATTACCCAGCTCAGCAGCACGGCCGAGCCCACAAACAGCACAAAGCAATAAGCGCCGTAGCGGATCATGCGCCGCGGCGTTTCGCGCATGGTGATGCCGAAGACCACCGAAGCAAAAAGCGCAAACAAAATCACTGCCGCCAGATGGGAGGGATGCAGCATTAGGACTTCCTCCCCGTGCGCAGATTGTGCGCGTCTACGGCGGCAATCACGTTGAGCAAGCCAGCCACTACGATAAAGCGCGTTCCGTAGTCGGCCGTAGTCACCTGCACCTGGTCCGCGCCCAGGCCCAGAACCCGACTGACGATGTAAAGCAGCCCATTGCCCAGGTCGCCGGCTAGGCCCAATACGTCGAGAATGTCGTGGGCTCCACCGTAAAGCTTGCCCTGCATGGCGATTCCCAGNNGCGCCGGGCACCAGCCAGCCGGCGATCAGAGGCAGATAAACAAACCCTTGATCCGCTTCAGCGTTCTTGTTTTGAGCAGTTGCCATTCCTTTTTGACTATACCGCACCGGACCCGGGAACTTCCTTAACTCTGATCTCTGACCCCTGATCTCTGTCAGATCCGCACCAGCTCCTGCTGAATCCGCCCCGTCACCCACGCCTTGCCCGGCGCGGTCATCATGTTCACCTCGCTGCGCACTCCGAACTCCGGCAGATAGATGCCCGGTTCGACGGAGAAGCAGGTGTGGGGCAGCAGGAGGCGTTCGTCGTGGGTTTCCAGATTGTCGAGGTGCGCGCCGGAGCCGTGCAACTCCTGGGCGATGTTGTGTCCCGTGCGATGGGTGAAAAACTCGCCGAAGCCGGCCCCGCGGATCACCTCGCGGGCCGCGTCGTCGGCCTCG
>PMHC01000156.1 GCA_003156495.1 Acidobacteriaceae bacterium | reverse complement strand
CTTCGCTGGACGCACCGTTTTCCGTGCCGCATCCCACGCTGGGCGAGGACGTAGCCTGCGCCGTTGTCCTGCGTACTTCAACCGCGCCGCCGGTCAGCGCCATCGCACTGCGCCGCTTTGCCGCAAACCATCTGGCCCCGTTCAAGGTTCCCAGCCGGATCCATATCGTCAACGAAATTCCCAAAGGCGATATGGGCAAGCCACAGCGCTGGCTGTTGGCCGAAGGCCTGTACAACAAGCGCGTCACGCCGCCTTCACCGAAGCAGGTCTCGGAATATGCGGCCGACGATATCTTTCCACGGCTTCACGAGATCTGGGCGCGCATTCTGGAGCGGAACGATCTGGGATTCAACGAGGACTTCTTCAGCGCCGGCGGGGATTCCCTGACGGCGATGCAAATGCTGGCCGAGGTGGACCAGCGCTTCAACAGCCAGACGAGCGCGGCCGCCGCCAGCTTCCTCGACGAACCGACGCTCGGGCATCTGGTCGAATTGGTGAAGAGCGCGCCGCCTAAATTCATTCAAAACCCATCGAGCGAAATCTGCGTTTATCCGGTCAGCGAGAAAGGGACGGAAGAACGCATGTTCTGCGTGCCCGCCAATGGCGAGGAGGGACTTTACTTCCGCCGCCTGGCCACACATCTCCAGGGACGCATCGACCTTTCGATCGTGCGTCCGGCCAACGCATGGTTCCGCGAATCGCTTTATGTCCTGGAACGCGCCGGAGAAGAAACGGCGGCGCGCATTCGCGAAACACAACCGGAAGGGCCCTACCTTGTGGGAGGTTTCTGCATAGGCGGCGTGGTCGCCATCGAGGCGACGCGTCAATTGATCCGCCAAGGGCAAGAGGTCCGTCTGGTACTGTTCGAGACCATGCTGCCGGGGTATCCCTCGCTGCTGCGCGGATGGCGCGCTTGGGCGGAGAGCGCCCGCCTCCAATGGCGCGACCGTGGCCGTTCCGATAACGAGAATTACGTTCTGAACCCGCGCTATCTCCTCCGGCGCATGATCTGGTCCGCGGCGCTTCCCGCGCGCGGGCTGCTTACGCATTTCGAAGACGTGTCCATCCTTTGGAAACTGCTGCACTGGTCGCTGTACAACTATTCGCCGCTGTACAGACCTCACCCGATCGACGCCCCAATTCTGCACTTTATCTCGGCCGATACGCCGAACGCGATCAGCCGCGCCTCGCGCTTTGGCTGGAGGAGGCTGGCCCGCCGCGGTATCCGCGAAGAGGTACTTTCCTACGATCACGCCAACATTCTCCACGAGCACAACCTGCCCAAGATCGTAGATGTTCTGTTGCCCTGGCTGGAGCACGAGCGCCAGATACCGGAAGCATACTGATGGAAATCGCCGTAGCCAATCCACCCCGCGCCTGGCGTAACTTTGCCTTCAACGGCGCGCGCATTTTGGCCTCCGCCGCAACGGGGCTGGCGATCTCCATCATCACCGCCCGCGCACTCGGGCCGCAAGCGATGGGCGTCTACAGCTTTCTGATATGGATTGCCGGCACTATGGCCTCCCTGGCCTCGCTCGGCCTCTCTTCGACTATCTCGAAGTACATCGCGGAATATCTCGGACAGAAACGCCCCGCGATGGCGGCCAAGGCGGCACGAGCAATTGTCATGTTACAAATCGCAGTCGCGGTCGCCGTCACCATTCTCGCCATCTGCATATGGCCTCTCTTCGCGCATCGCCAGTTGCCTTTGATTCTCTGGGCGCTTTCTGTCGTAATTCCCTCCGCGCTGCAACAGACGCTACTCGGTCTGATGGAAGGCAAGCAGCGATTCGATCTGCAAGCCGTAGCGACTCTGGCGGGCGCGCTGCTTCAGATCGCGCTTGTCATTTACTTTGCCTTACGGAAGGCGACCATCGTAGGATTTTTAGCCGCCAACCTGTTATCCACAATCGCCATAGTGGGACTATTGTTCGTCCTTTGCCGCCCCGCGCTCGCGCTGCCATCCGCATTGGAGGAACCGGCGCCCGACTTCAATTTCGCCAAAAAGCTATTTTCCTTTTCGCTCTCCGTTTACGGGCTATGGTTCCTTAGCCTGATCGTATTCGATAAATCAGAGATGTTTTTTCTGCGCGCCTTCCGTGCCCCCGAAGAACTCGCCTTTTATAGTATTGCTTTCGCACTGGGAGCGCGGCTGGCAACCGTGGGCGACAGTATTTCAGAGGTACTGTTTCCCATGTTCGTCACCCGCTATGCACAGTCCGGCGCCGCCGGCCTGCGCGGACTGTGCAACCGTTCGCTGCGTTACTATTGCCTCTTCATATTGCCTCTCTACCTCTGGTGCGTGCCCTTAACTCCTCGACTCTTGAACTTTTTTTACGGTGAGCGATATGCCGCGGTCGCGCCGGTATTTCAAATCATGCTCATCACGCTCTTATTCTCCGCTTTGTTACCGATTGGATCTTCGGCGCTATTTGCACTCGACAAACAATTTTCTTTTCTTCGCTATCTTGTTCTTGTCGCGGCAATCAATCTTATCTTCGATTTTCTGCTTATTCCCCGCTACGGAGCCGTAGGCGCGGCATTAGCGAACGGCGCAGCGCAAGCCCTGGCTGCATGTGCGCAGGCGCGAGTGCTGCATAAAGCATTACCGGGTGGATTCCCCTTCGTCGTTCTGCTCAAGATCTACCTGGCCGGAACGGTATCGGTCATTCCCCTGGTTTATTGCGCGCGGATGCCGCACGCCAGTTTTTTATTGTTGAGCGCCTCAGCCGTCTTGGCCCTCCTGCTCTATATCGCGCTGCTTGTCGCTTTGCGCGCAATACAGTTCGATCAATTGGCCGTGGCGAAAACCAATCTACATTCATTTGTATCGCGAAAGGCATGATGAAAATTTCCGTTGTCATCACGACATATAACCGGAGGCTCCAATTGGAACAGTGCCTCCGCAGCCTGGAGGCGCAAAGTTTACCCGCTAGTGAATTCGAAACAATTGTTGTCGCCGACGGTTGCACTGACGGCAGCAATGACTTTCTGACTACCTATAGGCCGCCGTACATCCTGCGCTGGCTTTCGCAGGCGAACCTGGGCCAACCCGCGGCACAAAATGCTGGAGTAGCACTGGCCGCAGGAGAAATCGTGCTCTTTCTCGACGACGACTGCATCTGCGACGAAAAACTATTGGAAGCGCACTGCAAGGCCCACGCGCGCGCCGAACGCATTGTAGCAATCGGCGCTGTTCTGCTGCACTCCAAATCTCCCAAAGGCATATTGCACGACGTCAAGAAAAAACAACGGGAGATCGAGTTGCGGCAACTTGCGACAGAAGCCCCCGATCCCCGCAATCTCATGCTCTGCGCAAACACTTCCATCGTCCGAAGCGCGGTACTGCATCTTCCCTTCGACACGACCTACACACGTCTTCACGATGTGGAGGCCGGCATACGCCTTTGGGCAGCGGGATACAAACCTTTTTCTGTACCAGAAGCCATCGTTTACGAGCGCTTCTCTAAAAATGTAACGGAAGTGCTGCGCGATTGCTGGAATCAGGGAAAATTTGAAGTCATCCTCACGCGAAACCATCCCGCCGTGAAACCGATCTCCTGCATCGCACGCGCAGCTACCTCCAACCCCATCAAGCGCACCATAGTCAAAGGTTTGGTCAAGCACCCGACACTAGGCGAAACCGTCCTTTGCCCCGTCTATTGGCTCGGCGACCGCCTTCGTTTTTTCCCGCCTTTTGCCTGGCTGGCAAAGCGCACGCTGGCAGCGCGGGCACGCGGCGCGCATCTGCAAGGCGCAGCGCGGGCAGCCGGATCGTGGAAAAATCTGGAGACTGCTTTCTACCGGCGGGTTCCAGNNCAGTCATTATGTATCACAACGTGGGCCAGCCGCGCCCCGGCGAATACCCTGGACTTACCACGCCGACCGCGAAGTTCACGGCGCAGATTCGCTTCATGGCGAAAATGGGCTACACGGGTATTACGCCGCGTGAGTGGCTACGCTGGCGCGATGAGGCGGCCACGCTGCCCGAGAGGCCGGTCATGCTGGTCTTCGACGACGCCTACGCCGATGCCAGCCGCAACGCTTTTCCTCTGTTGGAGCAATTGGGATGGGGCGCGGCCTGCATGGTCGTCACCGGTTACATCGGAGCCACCAACCGTTGGGACGAAATAGACAATCTGCCCTCGCAGCAACTGATGAGCGCGGACGAAATTCGCGCGTGGGCCAAGCGCGGCATCGAATTCGGCGGTCATACCTGCCATCATGTCGATCTGCGCAACGCCTCCGACGAAATTGCCGAACAGGAGATTGCGCGGTGCAAGGCCGATCTGACCGCGCTGCTTGCTAGCGAGCCGGCTTCATTCGCCTACCCGTATGGCGGCGTGAGCGCGGCCGCCTGCGCCGCCGCGCAAAAACACTTTAAGCTCGCGTTCACCACATGGCCCGGCTTACTTCATCTGGGCGTAGCACCACACCTGACGCCGCGCATCGGCTTTATGCCCGGTGAAACCAGGATTGGAATCCGCATCCATTTGCGCTGGGGGAAGAATCCCTACGTCTCGCTCCACGACCGCTGTATAGCGCTGCTGGACATAACCAGGCGCAAAGTTGCAACGCTATCCGAGCGCTTCCAATGAATGGCAAGGAACGGATGGATATTTCGGTTGTGATGCCGACATTT
>PMHC01000290.1 GCA_003156495.1 Acidobacteriaceae bacterium | reverse complement strand
CGCTCCCGCACTCCCGTGGAGGAATCCGAAACCGATGCACTCTCTTCGCCGTCTCGCATTTTTGTTGGCGCTAGGTTTACCGGCCGCGCCGGCCGTTGTGGCGCAAAGCTCAAGCAGCACGTCAACCAACTCCGCGCAAGATCAAAGCGCGGCGCAGGCACAGCCATCCGCCGCGGAGACGCAAGGGCAGTTAAGCGTGCAGGCGCGCATTCGCATGCGCCGCGCCCAGCGCCGCGCCACGGCCATTCACGACGCCTACGATCACCGATGGGAGACCTACATGGACATGGGCTACCTGCGTTTCCGGCCCGGTCCGAAGCCTATGCAGCGGTTAACCTACTACGCCTGGGAAACCGGCCTGACCCGCTTTTCGAACGAGCGGCTCGGCTACACCGTGGTCGGCCGCGGCTACTTCGGCACCGCCTATGTGGGGGTGAACACTTACAGCCAAGGCCGCCTTACGCGACCGGCCATCAGCCAGTACGACATTCTCGCCGGCCCGGTTTACCGCTTCTACATGCAACCCAAGTACTCGATCTCCGGCCGCGTCATGGGCGNNCTCCGGCCGCGTCATGGCTGGCTGGGCGCATGGCAACTTCTCCGGCGACACGAACGGCATTACGCCCTCGCTGCTCGGGCTTTATAACAACTCCAATACCTATGCGGCCAGCGCCAGCGTCATCGGCGAGTACAACCTGACGCCGAACATCACCGTCAAGCTGGCGCCGGAGTATTTCTTCACCGGCTTCGGCTCCGAAACACAAGCCAGCCGTGGCTTTACCGCCGGCATGGCTTACCGTTGGGGCAAGCAGTAGCGGCGGCATCCGAATCAAAAACAAATGCGGCTTGATGNNCTTGCTCCCTCGCTCCCTTGCTCCCTCGCTCCCTGCCTCTCAATCTGCACCAGCGTGGGCGCCGTGGGAGCAGCCGCGCCCATGGCCGCCTCGTGTTGTGCGCGCGCGGCAGCATCCAGATCGACGGGGATTCCAGCAGCCACAATGACCGGCGCGTTATAGCGGAAGTCCAGCTCGCTGGTGATGCGCGAGAGCACGGGTAGCGCGGCGAGCAGGACGAGAAAGGCCAGCCAACTACCATCCAGCCCGTAGCCGCCGCCAGTCAGCCAGAAGGGGCCCATGGGATCGCCCTGCACGATGGGCGAATGATTGTTCATGCCGCTGATCGCCAGTCCAAAGGCCAGAGCACGGCTGGCCTTCCAGCCAAAGTTCAGTCCCCAACTCACCCATAAAGCGCGGGTGCGCAGATAAGCGATGGAGAGCAGAACGCCGAAGACAAACGAGACGGCGAAGCTGGCGTGGTTGGAGCCGGGCGTGAGCGCCTGCAAGGCTGCGTAGATGATGGCGAAAAACGCCGTCGAGAACTTCGGTCCCGTGGCGCGCATCAAGCACTGGAAAGCATAACCGCGAAAGACGATTTCCTCGGCCAGCGCGGCAAAAGCAAAGAGTGCGGCATCGGCAATGAGCCAGCCGAATGCGGAGCGCTGAAACGTGAATGAAGTCGCAATGCCGCCGACAACAGCCAGCGGCAGCACGCAGACGAGCGCCGCCAACCAGCCAGTGGCCAAGCCGAGCCCGAACTCGCGCGGCCAGCCGGCGCGAAGCGGCAGTCCCTGCTCACTGAGCGGGCGAGTTTGACGGTCGAGCCAGAGACCCATGGCCGCGTAACCAACCACCAACAGAAGCACCAGCATGGCCTGCTCAACGAGCGGAAACCATGCCTCGTCGACCAGTTCCAAAGCGCCGTGGCGGGCCAACATGCGGGCCAGGAAAAAATAGAGAATCGCGACCAAGAATTGCAGATAGGCGCGCAGACGGCCGCCGGCATGAACAGGCTCGCTCATGCTAGCCTCCGGGACACACAACGGCCCTTCGCGCCCAAGGCGCGATCAAGCAGACGGAATAGGAAGCGAGGATTCATGCAAGCCTTTGAAGAATCAAAAAAAATCAACCCAGCGCGAAGACTGAAAAATCAACTTTGCGTGTAGAACTGGGCGATGTTACGGAACTTGTGTTGCCGCGCGGCGACCAGTTCGCCGACCGGAATAGCCTTCAGCTCCGCCAAGTGTCTTTTGAGCACGGAGCCGAGCAAGCCGCAGCCGGCCTCGTGCGCGGCCTGAATGCCTTCGGGCGGCTCGGGCACGATCTCGTCCACGCAACCCAGCGCGGCGACTTCGGGCGCGGAGATACGCAAGGCTTCCGCGGCCAGAGCCTTCTTGCTCGAGTCGTTCCACATGATCGAAGCGCAACCCTCGGGCGAAATAACGAAATAGAGCGCGTTTTCCAGAATCAGCACGCGATCGCTGACGGCCAGCGCCAGCGCGCCGCCCGATCCGCCCTCGCCGCTGATGATGGAGATGGTGGGCACGCGCAGCCGCGACATCTCGCGCAGATTGCGGGCAATGGCCTCGGCCTGGCCGCGCTCTTCGGCGCCCACGCCGGGATAGGCGCCGGGCAGGTCGATAAAGCTGATGACCGGACGGGAAAACTTTTCCGCCAGCTTCATCCCGCGCAGCGCCTTGCGGTAGCCTTCCGGATGCGGCATGCCAAAGTTGCGCCGGATGCGCTGCTTGGTGTCGCCGCCCTTGCGGTTGCCGATCACCAGCACCTCTTCGCCGTCCAGTCGCGCCATACCGCAAGCCACTGCCTCATCGTCGCCAAAGGCGCGATCGCCGTGAATCTCGCTGAAATCGGTAAAAATCCGCTCGATCAGTTCCATCGGATAGGGGCGTTGTGGATGCCGCGCCCGTTCGATTCGTTCCCAAGCCGGCGAGGCAACCTGCGCCTCGATGTTCACCTGTGTTTCCTGTTCGCTCATCGGTTTGTCGCGCCGTGCGGTGCAAACCGGCGGTCTAGAGAGATTCTATAAGGAATGGCAGGCCTCGGAAACAAAAAGACAAAAACTTCAGATCGGCGGAGTGCAAAGCCGGCAAAAAAACGCATCGTCATGCGGTTGCGCTACTTTCCCTTGCGTTTGCCCGCAGCCTTGCTTGTTGGGGGCGTTTTCGGCTCCGTAGCTATGCCGGTTGCAGGAGATTCAGGTTGCGCGCCAAGCAGCAGATCGAGGCGATAGCCGGCGGCGGAGGCTGCATCGAGAGCCTCGGCGGCGATTTTGGTCAGCGCCTCGACTTCGGCCTGTTTCGGAATCGCTTCGGCTGAAAGGCGCAACAGCGAGGGAAGAAGCAGCCACCAGAGCAGTTCCTCGTAGCGTTCGCGAACCAGGTAGGCGTGGCCTTCAGACTGGTGAACGCCGGTCAGCCAGCGCACATNNGTTTTCTTCTTTTTGGGGGCTTCCGCGGTCGTTTTTTGAGTCGCCGACGCGGATTCTTTTCCGTCGTCGCCGATGCCGGATTCTGCCAACAGCAAAACCTTAATGCGGGCGGCGGCGCGCCAGGACTCTTCGCCCTCTAAACCGAGCGCGGCAAAGGCATGAGCCAGAGGCGCACGCAATGNNAGATCGAGAGCAGCGCGCGCGGGGCGCGCGGGATCGACAAAGCTGGCCAGCGATTGCAGCGCGCACCAGGCCAGAACCGGGCCCCACATCTCGACGGCCGTCGCTTGCGAACTGGCGCTAGGCAGCATACGGCGAGCGGCGTCAGTCCACAGCTCCGGGAAGAGTTCTTCAAGCGGTGAGATGCGCATCGCCGAGCGGAGCCGGCCGGAGAAGGCCACCGCCAAAGCGGCAGCGTCGACGGGCGCATTTTCGCGCGCTGGCTCGCCCTCCCGCTGCAAGCGCAAAGCATAGGCCGTTTGAGCCGCATGAAGGAAGGCTTCACCCGAAACCCAAGCCTGCTTCAAAAACTCGTTACGCTTGCGTTCCGTTTTCTTGATTCTTTCGGCAATCGTCGCGTGAGATGGAGCGACAAGATCGGCGAAGTGATGCACGAAAGCCGGTGTCAGCAACTGGCCGAGAGCCTCGTGCGCTGGACGCAGCTCGAAGTTGACCAATTCGTCTTCAAGCGAAGGAAGGCCGCGGCCGTTGAGGTTGTCGGCGAGCCGGTCCCAGGGCTNNAATCGCCGGCCCGGCGCAGATATTCAAGGCCGGTGAGCGCGTCGCGCCAGGCAAAGACGGCCGAACGGTCGCCACCGAGGCCGAGGCCTTCGGCCAACCGCTGCTGACGCAGTTGCCCCGAGCCCTTATCGGCGTAGGCGGCCGACTGGGCGATAGTTCCATGCGCATCGGCGTAGCGATTGTGGTAAACGACGAGGGAGCGCTCGTTACCGGAGCGGTTCGAGTAGGCAAAAACGTCTTCGTTGACCGTACCGTTGGAATTGAAGAAGTCGTAAAGCAAAAAGTTTGCGCTCTCGGCAAATAGCCAGCGGCTCTTGAGCAGCGGCGCAACCTCGCGCTGGTGGCG
>PMHC01000147.1 GCA_003156495.1 Acidobacteriaceae bacterium | reverse complement strand
CAACGATCTGCCCAGCGACGATCCGCTGCGCGGGGCTCCGAGCCAGCCGCAGACCGCCAACTCGCCCTCGACGCCAGCGGCGAAGCCAGCCGTGGATGCCAGGGCAAAGCCGGGCGGCACGCAAGCCGCACAGAATGCGCCGCAACCGCCCGCTCAGCAGGGAAGAGCGCCCGCGCAGCAGAGCATGGCAGTCATGGTTGCCGATCCCAAGCGCCTTCGGGTTCCATCGCTGATCGGACTGCCGGTGCGCAAGGTGATTGAGCAAGCCGCCGCGGCCGGATTTGAAGTTCAGGTTGTTGGCAACGGTACGACGCGCGAACAGGCACCGGTCGCCGGTTCAATGGTCGCGCCCGGGACCAAAATCGTGGTGCGCTGCGGGCACTAACTTCGGCGGCATTGTGAATGCGATATGCCCAAACCATCTACAATCGAGCTCAAGATGAATTGGAACGAATTGATTGCGGAGATGACGGTTGTCGACTCAACGGGCGGCTCGGATGCTGCCGTTACGGGTGTCGAGTACGACTCGCGGCGTGTGCGGCCGGGCGCGGTTTTTGTGGCCATGAAGGGCGGCACCACCGACGGCAATCGCTTTATCGATAAGGCGATCGCGGCCGGCGCATTGGGCATTATTACTGACTCGGCGCAGAGCTTCGATCATTTGATGGTTTATCAGATCGGTCTGCCGGCAATCGAAGTCGAGCGCGGACGTCGTGCGCTGGCCGAGGCTTCGGCGGCGTTTTTCGGACATCCCGAGCGCAAGCTGTCGGTCATCGGCATAACGGGCACCAACGGCAAAACGACGACCGCGCTTTTGACCGAGTCGTTGCTGAACGCCGCCGGCCGCAAAACGGTTTTGGTCGGCACAATCGAGTATCACGTGGACGGCGAGGTGCGGCGGTCGCTGCATACGACGCCGGAGCCGCGCGACCTATATGAGTTGATGGGCGAGGGCGCGGTGCGTGGCGCGACGGAGCTGGTGACCGAAGTTTCAAGCCACGCGCTCGATCAGGGACGCATGACCGGAATCGGTTTCGATGTCGCGGTCTTCACCAATCTCACGCGCGACCACTTGGACTATCACAAAACGATGGATAATTATTTCGCCGCCAAGCGGCTGCTCTTCGACGGCACGCGTTACCCGGCGCCGAGAGTGGCGGTGATCAACGCCGGCGACGAACGCGCCGAAGAGTTGGCTGCGGCCGCGCGCGCAGCGGGTGCGGAGATTCGCTTCTATGGCATCGGCAAAGGCGAATGGCGCGCGGCGCATTACAAGCTGACGCCGGCGGGTGCGGAGATTGAGTTGGAGACGCCGGCAGGCAAGGCGAAAATTATTTCGCGGCTGGCCGGCGAGGTGAATATTCTGAATTTGCTGGCTGCCTTCACGGCCGCGCAGGCGCGCGGCATCGGCTTCGCCGAGCTTGTCGCCGCGGTTCCCTTGCTCAAGCCGGTGCCGGGGCGTTTTCAATCCGTCGATGCCGGACAGCCTTTTACCGCGATTGTCGATTACGCGCACACCGACGACGCGCTGATCAATTTGACCGCGCTGGCGCGGCAGATGACGGCGCAAACGGGCAAGCGCGTGATTACGGTCTTCGGTTGCGGCGGCGATCGCGACCGGACCAAGCGGCCGAAGATGGGATTGGCCGCGGGCAAGGGCAGTGATTTTGTGGTTGCGACCAGCGACAATCCTCGTTCGGAAGATCCGGCGGCGATCTTGGCCGAGATCGAGCCGGGACTGAAAGAAACCGGCGTGCGCTACACAGTCGAGATCGATCGCGCGGCGGCGATACGGCTGGCGCTGGATGAGGCCGCGGCCGGCGACGTGGTTTTGATCGCGGGCAAAGGGCACGAGAAGGAACAAATTTTGGCCGATCGCACGATTCCATTCGACGATGCCGAAGTGGCGCTAGCCGCTTTGCGCGCGATGGGCTACGGAGGTGCGCCATGCATTTAACGCTTGCCGAAGCGGCCATGGGCTCGGGCGCGGTGCTGGAAGCGCCGACCAGCGTGTCCAGCGCCGGAACGCTTGTGGCCACGGGCTATTCGATCGATTCGCGAAGCGTGGGTGAGGGAGAAGTTTTTTTCGCGGTGCGCGGCGAGCGATTTGACGGACACGATTTTGTGGCCTCGGCCTTCGATCGCGGTGCTGTGGCGGCGGTGGTAACGCGGGCTCGCGTGGCCTCGCTGCCCGACGCGGCGCTGGCGCATCCATTGCTGATCGTCGATGGCAATCCGCTGCTGGCGCTGCAATCGCTGGCGACGCATGTGCGGCGGCGGTGGGGCCGTCTGGTGGTGGCGATTACAGGCTCGGCCGGTAAAACAACCACTAAAGAGGCCGTGGCGGCCGCGCTGGGCGCGAAGTTTTGCGTGCTCAAGTCCGAAGGAAATAAAAACAACAATATTGGACTGCCGCTGCAACTGCTGCGGCTGGAGATGAAGCACGACATCGCGGTCGTCGAAATGGGGATGAATCACCCCGGCGAAATCGCGGCGCTGGCGCGGATCGCACATCCCGACTGGGGCGTGATTACCAACGNNGCACGGCGCACATTGAAAACTTTGCCGACGGACAGGCGGGAATCGCGCGGGCTAAATTCGAATTGGTGGCGGCGCTGCCGGCCAATGGCGTGGTCTTTTTAAATTGCGACAATGTCTATGCCGCGCAATTCGGGCGCGACTTTCACGGACGCACCGTCTACTTCGGCAGCGGCCCGTGCGCCAATCTGCAGATTCTTTCAACCGCTGAGGATGTGGAAGGGCTGCACGTCGGCTACCGCTCTGGCGAGCGCGAGGGCAGCTTTACGCTGCACATGCTCGGCGCGCACAATGCGCTGAACGCCGCGGCGGGATTGGCCGTGGCGCAGGAAGCGGGAGTGGATCTGGAGGCGGCCGCGACTGCGCTCGAGTCGCTGACCGCCGGCGATCAGCGCGGGCAGACGATCGAGTTGAACGGCGCGACGATTTTGAATGACAGCTACAATTCGAATCCCGAGGCGCTGCAATCGATGATTCGCACGCTGGCGACTCGTCCGGCCAAGGGGCGGCGGATTCTGGTGGCTGGCGAAATGTTGGAGATGGGCGAGCACGGTCCGGCGCTGCACGCTGCTTGCGGCGAGGCCGCGGCAAAAGCGGGAATCGATGTGGTTGTTGCCGTGCAGGGCAACGCCGAGCATTTGGCGACGTCGGCCTGCGCGGGCGGCGTGCCGGCGGTTTTTTTGCGCGACGCCGAAGCTGCTGGCCAGTGGCTAGCAGAAAATCTGCGTGCCGGCGACGTAGTGCTGGTGAAGGGCTCGCACGGCGTGCATCTGGAGCGCGCGATCGAAATCGCCAAAGAGCGGTTGGCTGGCGCGTGATTACAGGCCGATGAAGCGCGCAAGAACGGCGTTGGCGCGGGCGAGCGTGAGTGAGTGCAAAAGAAAAACCTTGCCGCGCGAAAGTTCGCCTGAAGTCAGCTCGACCGAGCTTTTGGGCAGGTCGAAAGTTGCGGCGAGAAATTCAATAAGCGCCGAGTTGGCGCGGCCTTCAATCGGCTGCGCGTGAACGGCGATCTTCAGTTGAGCGGCGGAGCCTTCGCCGTAAAGTCCAACAATAGCGCTGCGTTTTGCGCCGGGCTGTGCGCGCACGGCAAGCGCGACTCCGCCGGATACGGCGCGCAGCATCATGGCCGCAACGCCGGACGTGAGCCGAAGAGCGCCGAGCCGACGCGGATACGCGTCGCGCCTTCGGCGATGGCCAGCGCAAAATCACCGCTCATGCCCATCGAGAGCACAGCGAAATTCAGGCGCGAATAGGCAGCGGCCCAGCGGTCGCGCAACGCGCGCAGCGCGCGGAAGCAGTCACGGGTGCCTTGTTCGCCAGCTCCGAGAGGCGCAACAGTCATCAGGCCGTGCAGTTCCAACTGCGGCAGGTCGGGCAACCGCTCAAGCAGTTGCGCCGCATCGGCCGAGGCCGGATCGAGGCCGGTCTTCGTCGCCTCATGGCTAAGCTTGATTTCAAGCAGAACGGGTAGTCGCTTGGCGCATTTGCCGGCTGCTTCGCTGAGCCGCTCGGCCAGACGCAGCGAATCGAGCGAGTCGACGCCGTCGAAAAGCTCGGCGGCGCGGGCGCTCTTGTTCGATTGCAAATGACCGATGAGATGGCAGCGCAGGCGCGGGCGCGCGTCCCCCAGCTCGTGTGATTTGGCGGTGAATTCCTGCACGCGGTTTTCGCCGAAGAGCGCGAGATTGAGCGAGAGCGCCTCGACGACGGCTTCGGCGGGAAAGGTTTTGGAGACGGCCATCAGCTCAACCTCGGCGCGCGCGCGGTTGGCGGCGCGGCAGGCGGCGGCGATGGCTTCTTCCAGACGATCCAGGTTTTCTTTGAGTGCAGTCACGGCGTTGCTCTTATGTTAAAGCCCGGAGCGGATCAATGGAAAACAAGATGACGGCGAAATGCGGCTAATCTAAAAGGAGTATGTGGACTGTCATTCTTCTAATCATCTCGAATATCTTTATGACCTTTGCCTGGTACGGGCACCTGCGTTTCCGGCACGAGGCGCTGTGGAAGGTCATACTGGTCAGTTGGCTGATCGCCCTGCTGGAATATTGTTTTCAGGTCCCGGCCAACCGCCTCGGCGCGGGGCGGTTCAGCGTGGTGCAGCTTAAGGTGATTCAAGAAGTGATTACGCTGGTGGTTTTCGGCGCTTTTGTTACCTTCTATTTTGGGCAGCATCTGCGCTGGAATCATGCCGCCGCGGCGGTCTGCCTGGTGGCGGCGGCCTTCTTCGTCTTCCATTCCTGGTAAGGGGCAGAGCAGGTAAAGATTAGCTGGGCTGCTCCACGATAAACTTTTCCGCTTCGAGAGCGGCCATGCAGCCGGTGCCGGCGGCGGTGATGGCTTGGCGATAGCGACGGTCTTGCACGTCGCCGCAGGCAAAAACGCCGGGCACCACCGCGCCCTCGTGCGTGGTGAAGACATTGTTCTGGGTTTTGATGTAGCCGTCGGTGTCGAGATCGATTTTGCCGGCGAAAACTTTAGCGTTGGGTTCGTGGCCAATGCCGAGGAAGAGTCCGCTGACAGCCAGCTCGGAGATTTCGCCGGTGCGCACGTCGCGCAGCTTGAGGCCGCGGACTGCATTTTCTTCGACGCCTAAAACTTCTTCGACGACGGTGTTCGGGCGCAGCACGATTTTGGGGTCGGCGTTGACGCGCTCAAGCATGATTTTGGAGGCGCGGAAGGCCTCGCGGCGGTGCAGCAGCGTGATCTTCGATGCGAAGCGGGTGAGGAAGAGAGCTTCTTCCATGGCCGAGTCGCCACCGCCGACGACGGCGATTTCTTTGCCGCGAAAAAAGAATCCATCGCAGGTGGCGCAACTGGAGACGCCGTGACCGACGAGAGCCTTTTCGCTGGGCAGTCCGAGCCAGCGGGCGCTGGCGCCGGAGGCGACGATCAGCGTACGGGTGAGAATTTCACCGGCCGAGGTTTGCAGGTGAATCGGATTTGCGGTCAGATCGGCTGAAACCAGTTGCGCCATGCGGTATTCCGCGCCGAAGCGCGCGGCCTGCTTGCGCATGTTCTCAATCAAATCGGGGCCTTGCACGCCCTCGGGCCAGCCGGGAAAATTTTCTACCAGCGAGGTGATGGAGAGCTGTCCGCCGGGTTGCTGGCCTTCGAGAACCAGCGGTTTGAGGCCGGCGCGCGCGGTGTAGATGGCTGCCGTCAGTCCGGCGCAGCCGGTGCCGAGGATTACGGTGTCGCGAATCTCAGTGGTCATAGCGTTTCTCGTGTCGCATTTCTCGTGTCGATTGTAGACGGAGAGCCTGCGCGCCGCGTGGTGGAATTCCGGGGCGGCGGGCAAGAGAGCTTCGGCTACATCTATAGGATGACGGCGGGCGGGGCTAGGACTCGGGTGTGAGCGGTGGTGGCGCAGCTTCGATGAGAGACTTCTAACCTTGTGCACGCGTGGATAGAGAAGACGGGGAGAAAGTCATTGATTTTGGGGTAGAAGCACGTCTTAGAAATTTTTAAGATTTGCCTGAATCCTTTGGAAAAGTTCATGCAGGTAATTAACAACGTCTGGGGGATTTCGTGCCCACTGATCGACCCGCGTCTGACTGCTTCCCGCCAGCTCGCGCAGCCCGATCCGCATCCGCTCATGCTGTGTCAGCTTGCTCGCCTCAACCTCGCGCCGTAGTCCGTTTCGGCTACGCGCTTAGCCTTCTTGTGCTGTTGCTCATGCCGGCCGCGGCCTGGGCTGGCGGGCCGAAGTACGTTGCCGGCGCCACCTACTTCAACGCGGCCGTGGTCGGCACGTCGGTGCACTGGGCCGGCGGCCGACTGAATTACTACGTGGACCAGGGCGCGCTATCGGCGACGGTGACCAACGCCCAAGCTACGGCGATGGTTGACGCGGCGGCGGCGCTCTGGTCCGCGGTGGCGACGGCCGGCGTGACGCTTACCGACAAAGGTTCGCTAAACGAGAATGTGAGCGGCTCGAATGTGCTGGTGAATTCGGCTGGCTATTTTGCCCAGCCTTCAGACCTGACCGCGTCGGCGACCAACTATCCGGTGGCGGTGATCTACGACTACGACGGCTCGGTGATCGACGCGGTGTACGGGGCCGATACCAGTCAGCCCGACACCTGCCAGA
Source organism: Acidobacteriaceae bacterium (assembly GCA_003156495.1). Taxonomy (GTDB): domain Bacteria; phylum Acidobacteriota; class Terriglobia; order Terriglobales; family Acidobacteriaceae; genus Telmatobacter. The sequence continues at coordinate 5,625 of PMHC01000147.1, read as the reverse complement.
ACAACGGCGTCTATGTGTGGCTCGACAACATCAACCCCGACGCGACGATCGCGCACGCGGTGATGATTTTGAATGGCCGGTGCACCTCGACGGCGAAGCTGCTGACGATGATGAACTACGAGATCGAGCGCGCCTTCGGGCGGATTCTGGGGCTGGACTATTCGCAGGTCAACCCCGGCGCGCTCAAGAATGTCGTGACCGGCGGCACGCAGGGCTGGCCGATCATGCAGCCGCTGAGCGGGGTTTGCGGGGGTAGCGGCGGCGAGTGCATTCCCAACCCCACGGTGCTGCGCTACGACGACATCGCGGCGCTGAACCGCATCTATCCGATCACTGTGGCGAATCTGTCCAGCTTTCCCGGCAAAGAGCTGACGGCCGAGAACACGGTTTCGATCAAGGGGACGGTGAGCTTCAGCACCGGTTACGGCATGCAGGGCGTGAACGTGGTGGCCCGTCCGCTCGATTCCAGCGGCAATCCGCTCTACAAGTACACGGTCAGCGCGGTAACGGGTGCGCTGTTCAACGGCAACCACGGCAATGCGGTGACGGGCTGGTACGATGCGAGCGGCGCGTTGCTTACCAAGTGGGGCTCCGAAGACGCGAGTCTGCAAGGCGAATTCGAGCTGAGCTACATGCCGCTGCCGCCGGGCACGACCTCGGCCAACTATCAAGTCAGTTTCGAGACGATCGTGAGCGATTACATCAACGCCGCGTCGGTGGGGCCGTACACGCTGGCGCAGGTTGCGCCTTCGGGCACGCTCGATACGATTACGGTTTCGGGGCTCGCGGCGGGCAGCTCGAAAACGCTCACGGTCGCGGCTGCGGGGTCGGCGGCGGGCGGCTACGGAGACGCGATCGGCAGCGAGAACCAGCCGCGACAGCTTCCCTACGGCGGTTTTTGGGTGGGGCGGCTGAGCCAGGTGGGGCAGACCGACTGGTTCAGTTTCTCGGTGCGCGGCAATCGCACTTTCACGGTGGTGACGGTGGCATTGAACGAGAGTGGCGAGGCCGTTGACGATAAAGCGCTGCCGGCAATCGGCGTCTGGGATGGATTCGACACGGTGGGCGCGACGGCGATCGGTTACGCGCCTGGGCTGAACGGTTATGCGGCGGGCGAAAGCTGGCTGCGGGTGACGGCCAGCGGCGACGATATTGTTCGCTTAGGCGTTACTGACCAGCGCGGCGACGGCCGGCCCGACTACGCCTACCAGGGCTGGGTGCTTTATGCCGACCGCGTGACGCCGGCGCATCTACCGGCCTCCGGCGGAGACATTACGATTTATGGAACGGGATTCCGCATTGTGGATACGGTTCTGGTCGGCGGAAAGGCGGCGGTGGTCACCAGCATTACGCCCAACCAGATTACGGCCATTGCGCCGGCTTCGAGTACGACGGGCTCGGTCGACGTCGAGGTTGACGATCAGTCTTCGTATTATGCGGCGGCGATCATTTCTGGCGGCGTCAGCTACAACGCGGGCAGCGGTGATAAGCTCACCATCGATACTGCGCCGGCTGGTACGGTGCCGATCGGCGAGCCGCTGCCCTTTACGGTGACGGCCACGACCTCAAGCGCGACGCCGGCCTCGGGCGTGACGGTGACTTATACGGTTTCGAGCGGCTCGGCAACGCTCGGCTGCGGTTACGCAAGCTGCGCGGTGACGGCGACGGGGGACGGCATTGCGACGATCAAGGTGACGGCGGTCAACGGCAGCGCGGCCACGGTAACCGCTTCACTGGCCAATGGTGTGAGCGTGCAAACGCAGTTTACCGGCGGAAGTGCTCCGGCGATTGCTTCGCTTACCTCGGAGCTGTATCTGGCCGCCGGCGCTAGCTTTTCCTGGACAGTCCAAGTGCTGGCGCTAACCGGTGGCGCGGCGGCGAGCGGCCAGACGATCGTCTGGCAATCGCCTGCCAGCGGCATCGCGCTGCCGGCTGTGGCGACGGCGACGACCAACTCCAGCGGCATTGCCACCAAAACGCTCGCCGTGGGGCCACTGAGCGAAGGCCAGACGGCGACGATCGAGGCCTGCGTAAACGGCACCAGCTCTTGCGTCATCTATACGGCCTACGGCGCGCAGCCGGAGTATGCGCAACTGCGCGCGGTTTCCGGCACGAGCCAGAGTCTGGCTTCTTCGGCCACGCCCAGCCAGATTGTGCTGCGGCTGCTCGACGCCAATGGCAACCAGATGGCCGGCGGAACGGTCACGCTCTATCAGTCGCTTTATGCCTGGACCAAGCCTTGCGCGGCGCATACGGTCTGCGCGCAGGGAGCGTTGCTGGCCGCGCAGTCGAACACGGCCAGCTCGGCGGTGGACGGAACGGTCAGCTTTATTCCGCAGCGGATCGGCGGCGTGGCGACCAATCTGCAAGGGTTGGCCGTCTCGGGCAACACGGCGACGGCCAGCGTGACCATCGAAGAGTATCCATAGGGCAGGGAATCGGGAACAGGACGGCTGCCCGATGGGGCGATGATCCGTCTAAATCGGTGTGCACGCGCGAGAGATTTTGGCCTTCCGTGGACTTCATGAAAGCCGGGGTGAAAGGGTAGTCTAGGAGGGTACGGAAAAAGCTGTTCCTCTGGCTGCCGCAGGGCGAGACCCGGGGTGGCGGCAATTCGGTCCGAGCTTGGTACGAGGAGAGTTTGAAGTTGAAGAGAACGCTGATGTTTGCGATGTTAGCCGCGGCTGTGGCCGTGGTAGCGCCTATGCTGGCCGTCGGCCAAGTGAATCCCGAAGCAACGCTCTCCGGCGATCAGGCCTCGCCCTATAAGTACGAGGTTTATGCCGGCTATGCCTACACCAGCCTTAAGCAGATCAATCTTTCGCGTCACCCACTGCAGGGCGGCAAAATTGCGCTTACGCGCGATTTCGGCAAGTATTTCATGCTTACCGGTTCGTACGATTATTTAAGGGTGCCTTTGGGGAGTGGCGGGTTAAAGAATCCCGGCAATCCGTCGATCTATTCGTTCCTGGTCAGTCCCGGCGTTCACGCCGAAATTTACGAAAAACTGGGCGGAAGAGTCTGGGCCGAGTTCGGCGGAGAACACACGGGCGGCGAAAGCATGACCCCCAGCGTTTCGTTCGCGGGCGGCTTCGGTGTCGGTATGACCTACGATCTGACGCGCCACTGGATGGTGCAAGTCTCTGGCGATCGTCTGCAGGGGTCGTTTTCGCTTACCGACAACTCTGCGCAGTTGGCCTACTCCACGCACCGGAGTTGGAATACCCGCGCGAGCTTCGGCGCGGCCTATCGCTTCTAGTTGAGCCAGCGTAAAGATGAATGGCGCGCTGGAGGCAGCGGCAGAACAATGAAGCCTTCGCGCCAGTGGCCTTCTTCGCGGCATGGTGGCTTGCCCACGATGCGCACCGAGGCTGTATCGTGGGTTTCCAGCGCTAAACCGGGCAAGCCGGCGACGATGGCTTGCAATTGGCCGTGATTGGGCGGCCGGTTGCAGGTAAAGGGTGCTACCGATTGCAGCGCTGCATAGGCTTGGGCCAGATCGCTGATCCGGGCCTCGTGCTTGGCGGGCAGCGGCTGTAGCCCCAGAGCTTCCCAGGCTGCTTGGGGATTGCTTTCGACCAGCATCCGCTCTTTCGCCTCTCCGTCTAGAGGGGCGTGACTGGTTTCAAAACGATGCCAGCCGCGGCGGCCGAGCGCGTCGTAAACGTCCATGCAAAACTCGGCAAAAGAGCGGTAGGGCGGCGGCTGGACCAGACCGGGCAGGCCGGTTTTGGCAGTCGTATTCAATTGCAATTCGCAGTCGCGCGCATACTCCTGCCGGCTCGATCCCGACTTCCAGGCTTGCGGGCCGTCCAACATCAAAATATGAATGTTGCGTATCGCGCACAGATGGTTGAGCCGGCCGGCGAGAATCTCGGCGTCGATCGGGCCCTGTTCTTCTGTCGCGGGCAAGGGGCGCGGCTCGCTTGCGCTGCTGTTTTGGGGCTTGCTGGCGAGCAGGTTTCCGTCGGCATTCTGTTTTTTGGCCATGCGATCGGCGCGCTTTTTTCCGGGACGAGCATTTGCCATTTCGCGGCCGAGGAGTTGCCCGTGTGGCCCGCGATCGATTGCCGGATCAAGGCCAGGGGCGCTCATGGGAACGATTTCGCACTCGACTTGCGCGGCGGCGTTCGAGGTTGATTCCTCCCGCGTGGCTCGGCGCAGAATCACCACGCCCAGTTCGGACCAGCTACGGAAGGCGAGATCGACGGAAAGGATAGCCATCCTGTCGAGCCTACGGCCGAGGAGAGCGGCGGACAAGAGTGAAACGGCACAAGCGCGTCAGGTCGGAGTCGGTTTGAAACTGCGAACCAAAATGGAACAAGTAGCGAGGGTTGCCATCGCTTCCCTCGCGAGCGAGTCTGCTTATTCGGCCGGCGGCATTCTTAGAGCTTCGATGCGCGCGCGGCGATTTCGAATACGGCCTCACGAATTTCTTTTTCGCGCTCCGGCGTCATGCGGACCACGGGAGAGGAAAGGCTGATGGCCGCCACCACCGGTTTCCCTTCCTGGCGGATGGGCGAGCTATAGCAGATGCCGCCCAGAATCGATTCCTCGCGGTCGCAGGCGATGCAGGTTTTGCGAATCTCGGCAAATTCCTGAAAGAGCCGCGCCCGGTCGGTGATGGTGTACTCGGTGCGGCGCAGCAAGCCGTAGGTCTCTACGATCTGCTCGGCCCGCGCCGGCTCCTGAAAAGCGGTGATCGCCTTGCCCATCGCGCTGCAATAGGGAGGCAGAACGCGGCCGATGCGGTTCGACATGCGAATTTCGTGATAAGTCTCAATCGAGTCGAGAACGTGGATGCGGTCGTCGTAGAGATAGGCGAGGCTGGCGGTTTCATTGAAGCGCTGCGCCAGTTGTTCGAGCGCCGGGCGCATCTTTTCGCGGAAGATGCTGGCCTGCTCCACCAGCCAGCCGAAGCGCAATTTGGGTGCGAGCTGGTAGGTGCCGTCGACTGCCTGCTGTAGATAACCGTGCTTTTCCAGCGTTAGCAGCACGCGGAACAGGGTCGATTCCGGCAGCCCGGTGTTGTTGCCAATCTCCTTGAGCGCCAGCGGGGTTTTGCCGTCGAATGTATCCAAAACCTCAAGCGCGCGTCCGATGGAGCGCAAGTAATATTGTTCGTTCGATACGGCCTCGCCCGATTGCAGCGCCCACTTGGGAATACGGCGGCGCGTGGGGGCTTTTTCTGGGGTGGGAGTGGATTTACTTTTGCTGGGCACGGTACGAAGCACCTTTGCTTTCTGTCGTGAGACGTCTTACGGGCTAATCTGCAAGAAATCCCCTCCAAGTCTTTATACGTCGGGGTGGCAGGAGAATGCAATAATTTTCATTTTTTATTGCGTTTGTTTGACACTTCTATTAAAGCTGTATAGAACGAGTTTTACATTGGTTTGTATTCCGATAAGAGGAAGAATATTCCCCTGTTGAATTAATTATACGAAAGTTAACGTTGAAAATGATTCGAGGAGAAACGAGCGATGATGGACCGGCGAGAGCTGTTGAAATTAGGCGCTGGAGAGATGGCCGCCGGATTTGCCTCGGGTCGGGCAACGGCCGCGGAAGACGTCGCGGAGACGGTTGTGCGGTGGGGCGTTCAGGCGCTAGAGCAAATCGCTTGTAGGT